>RFKM01000058.1 GCA_003694465.1 Alphaproteobacteria bacterium | reverse complement strand
TTTCCGGAAAGATGAAGCCCGCGCCCCCTTTCACCTTTCCGAAAATATCCCGCGGGGGTCCGGGGGTGCGAAACCCCCGGCGCCGAATCATCGAAGAAGTTCGGCAAGGACCAGCGCCATTACGCCTGCACTGTCGACCATGTCGTCGATGCCGATCCATTCGTCCGGCTGGTGGGCAAGGTCGAGAATTCCCGGCCCGTAGGCAATGCAGTTGCCGAGCCGTCCGATCCGGTCGATGTGCTTCTGGTCGTAGGTGCCGGGGCTGACCACGAAATCGGGCCGGGCGCCGAGCACCTTCTCGATCGCCGCCGCCGTCGAGCGCACCACCGGGGCGTTCTCGTCGGTCATCGTCGGGATCACTTCGTGCATGTCGCGGATCTCGTAGGAAAAGCCGGGGCGCGCGGCGCGGACCCGTTCCATGAGGTCCTGCACCTCGCGTTTCACCTCGGCGAGGTCTTCCTCGATCAGGAAGCGCCGGTCGATGACGATCCGGCAGCGGTCGGCCACGCAGGGCGCCGGAAAGCCGGTGAAATCCGGGTCAGGCTCGGGCTCGCCGCCGTGGATCGAGTTGATGTTCAGCGTCGATTGCCGCGCCCCTTCCGGCACCACCGGCATCGCCGTGCGCTTGCCCGCCAGCAACGGAAAGAGCGTGCGTTCCATTTCCTCGAGCACCGCGCCCATGTGGCGGATGGCGCTGTCGCCAAGGAAGGGCATCGAGCCGTGGGCGATGCGGCCGCGGGTTTCGATCTCGGCCCACCAGACCCCGCGGTGGCCGAGGCAGATCCGGTCCTTGTTCAGGGGTTCGGGGATGATGACGTGCTGCACCCGTTCGGGATCGAACCGCCCCTGTTCGGCAAGCCAGGCCACCCCGCCATAGCCGCCGGTTTCCTCGTCGGCGGTGGCGCTGATCTCGATGGCGCCGGCAAAATCGGGCATCGCCGCGACGAAAGCCTCGGCGGCGATGATCGCGCTGGCGATCCCGCCTTTCATGTCGCAGGTGCCGCGCCCGTAGATGCGCCCGTCTTCCACCTCGGCGGCGAAGGGCTCGCGCGTCCAGCCATGACCGACCTCGACGACGTCGTGATGGCCATTGAAATGCACGCAATCGCCGGGGCGCGTGCCGTCGCGCCGGGCAACGAGGTTCCAGCGCGGCCAGCGGTCGCTGTCGCCCGGCGCCCCTTCGGCGCGGATCAGCTCCACCGACCAGCCCTCTGCCTCGAGACGCGCTTCGAGAAACTCGACCAGTTCGCGGTAGTTGCGCCCCGGCGGGTTGAGCGTCGGGATGCGCACCAGATCGCGCGTGAGCGTCACCAGCGCCGCGCGGCGGGCGGCGACTTCGGCAAGGATCCGGGCGGAATGGTCGGGCATGGGCCGACGCTAGGGCGACTCGCGGCGCGAGACAAGCCGGGGCGCCTCGAATCGCGCCATTTCTTCGAATGGCCTTCGCGCGGCATTGAAAACGGGGTAGCATCACCCCAGATTGCGAATGTTACAACGATTTACTTTGAGGACCGGACCATGGCCGCAGATCTCGACACCCAGATCAGGAACAGCCAGGCGCAGGTGGCCGAGGCGCAGACGCGCATCGCCGAGTTGACGACGCGCATCGAGGCGGCCCGCGACAAGGCGCTGGCGGGCGAGGACATCTCGCTCGACATCGAGAACGCCACCCTTGACGACGTTCATGCCCATACCGAGCAGATGAATGCCAACATCGCCGAGCTGATCATGGGGCTTGACGACGTGACGGCCGGCTTCTCGAAGGATTTCAACGAGATGCGTTCCAAGACCGCCTGGGAGAGCTTTGTCGGGATTTTCTCGAAGCACCGGGCCGAGGCTCTGCGGCAGGAACGCATGCGCACCGCCTCGATCGACGACAAGCTGCAGGATCTGATCTCCAAGTCCGACGTCATCGTGAAGCTGCTGCAGGGCCAGCTCGACATGCTCAACGAGCAGAAGGCGCGCGTCGAGGCCAACCTTTCCGAGACCTTGGAGGAGCGCGAACGCACCGTGGCCGGGCTCGAGGAGGTGCGCGCCGAGATCAAGGCGCTCGATCCGCAGATCATCGAGCTCGAGAACCGCATTTCGGTCGAGCAGGACGCCGCCGCGCGCACCCGGCTCGAGTCGGAACTGGCCGAGCTGAATGCCCGCTACAATGCGCTGGTGCAGGACGAGCAGGTGCGCCTTGCCCGCAGCCAGACGCTCGAACGCTATGTCGAGAAGGGCAAGACCTGGGTCGACAGCCTGCAGAACCAGGCCGCCACCCAGATGGTACTGATCAACAAGCTGCAGACCGACACCCGCCAGCGGGTGGTGCTGTATGACGCGCTGTCGAAATCGCTCAAGACCGCCCAGCAGCAGGAAGTGGCCCACCGGATCAACGAGATCGGCGTGGAGACCGACAAGGAAGCGCAGGCGGCGATGGCGGCGATCGGGGTGGCCACCAACCAGAAGATGGCCGACATGCTCGAATCGCACGAGGAAAACATGGTCTTTGCCCGCGAGGTGCTCGAGGCCAAGGCCCGCGCCGACGAACGCTTTGCCCGGCGCTTTGCCGCGATCGTCGAGAAACACGACAAGAACCTCTACGGCGCATGACACGGCTCTTCTCGTTTCTCGTGCTGCTGGCGCTGCTCGCCCTCGCGGCCTTCAGCTTTGCCCCCGAGGGGCTTTTCGGCCCGCGCGCGGGGTTTTCGAGCCCCGCCGGCCTCGGCACCGCCGCCGGTCTGGCGCTGATCGCGCTGGCCGGGGGCTGGGTCTGGTTGCGCGCGCGCCGGGGCGGCGGCGGTGGGCGCAATGACTGAAACCGACGCCCTCGCCCGCGACCATGCCGCGCTCGACGACAACCGGGTGATCCGGCGCTACTTCGCCAAGTTCGAGGCGATCACCGGCCATCTGGCACAGGTGGCCGCGATGTTCGAGGCCGAGGGGGCGCTCGGTGCGCGCGAGACCGAGATCATCGGGCGCTACGTCGCGGCGCTGCGCTTCACCTTCCGGGCGCTGGCCAACAAGTATCACATGGCCGGGCGCACCGCCGGCCCCGGGCCCGGGGTGCTCACCTTCGACCGGGTCGAATCGGGCTTTCCGGTGCATGCCGAGCTCTTGCAGATGGCCTCCGACGCGGCGCAGGCGGCGCGGCACCTGCGCGCCCTGCCCCCGGCCGACGAGCTTCGCCGGCAGATGGTGGCCGAGATCGTCGGACAACTTCAGGTGCCGGTGCGTCTGCAATACGCGATGAGCCAGCGCCTTTACTACGAAGAGCTGACCAAAGGCACGCTGTTCTGGCCGCAGAACGACCCCGAGGCGCTCTGGCTGGGCAACCGCGGCGAGGGGCGCGCCCTGCGCCGGCGCTACCTCGTGCACTGGGCGGTGTATGACAGCACGCTCAACATCCCGACGCTCTATCTGCTCGAGCTCGAGGATACCGGGCGCACGGCCCTGCCGAAGGACGAACGGCGCTGGCCGGCGGTGCAGGCCCATCTCAGCGCGCAGGCCATCGCCGGGCTGAAGCTGGTGACCATCGCCGCCGGTTTCGACACCGATTTCGACGACCTGCACCCGAAGCGGCTCAGGCGGATCTTCCTCGGGCCGATGTATTCTTCGGCCTTCACCCTGCAGACCGGCCCGCTGCGCGCCGTGCTCGAGGCAGCGAAGGCCCCCGAGGGGCAGGACTGGGCCCTGGCCTGGAGCGTCGAGGAACTCGAAAGCGCGCGCAGCGAGCAGGTCAGATCGGGCTGGTTCGGCTCGGTCGAACGGGAGGTCTTCGCGCTCGATCCGTTTTCCGGCGCCGCCGACGAGGGGCGCACGCGGCTTGACCGGGCGATCATCCTGCCCGAGCGGCCCTACCAGGTGCTGGCCGAGCAGAACCCGCCGGGGTTTCGCAACGTGCGCAAGTTCGTGGTCGGCCCGGGCGGGCAGTCCCCGGCATCGAGCATGCAGTCCACGAAACGAAGCAGCCTCTCCGCGACCGCTTCGGCATCGTGG
>RFKM01000057.1 GCA_003694465.1 Alphaproteobacteria bacterium | reverse complement strand
GGGGGTGGATGTCTTCGTCGCGCTCTTCGGGGGCGGGGCGCTCATCGGCATCCTCACCGCGGCCGTGGCGCGGCGGTTCCGCTGATGGCGGGGCTTTTCCTTTACGGCACTCTGTGCCATGCGCCGCTGCGCGAGAAGGTGCTCGGCCTCGGCCACATGGTGAGCGAGGCGCGTCTGCCGGGCTTTCGGGTGCGCTGGGCGGCGGGGGCCGATTACCCGGTGATCGTGCAGGAAGAGGGCGAGGCGGTGGGCCTTCTGGTCGAGGGGCTCGACGACGAGGCGCTGGCCCGGGCCGACTGGTTCGAGGCCGGGTTCGGATACCGGCTGCGCGAGGTTTCGGTCCATGTCGAGGGGCGCGGGGCGGTGCCGGCGCGGCTCTACCTGCCGGAGACCGCGCCCGAGGCCGGCCCGCCCTGGAGGCTCGACGACTGGGTGCGCGCCCATGCCGACCTCTGGCTGGAGGCGATCGACGAGGCCCTTGCCGTCTACGAGGCCGAACGGCCGGCACGGGCGGCGGGCAGGGCCGGGAGCCTCGGCGGGCGCTGGGAAATGATGAAGCAGCGGGCCGCCAGCCGCCTGCGCGCGCGGGCGGCGCCGGGCGGGCATCGGCGGCGGGCCGATTTCACCGCCGGGCGCGACGTGCGGGTGCTGGTCGAGCGCCACCCCTACACGCAATATTTCGGCCTTGCCGACCACGACCTGACGTTTCGCCGCTTCGATGGGGAGATGAGCGCGCCGGTGCGCCGGGCGGGCTTTCTGGGCGGCGACGCGGCGACGGTGCTCCCGTGGGACGCCGACCTCGACGCGGTTCTGGTGGTCGAGCAGTTCCGGGCCGGCCCGTTCCTGCGGGGCGATCCGCGCCCCTGGACGCTTGAACCTATCGCCGGGCGGCTCGATCCGGGCGAAACCCCCGAGGCCTGCGTGCGCCGCGAAGCGCTCGAGGAGGCCGGTTTGCAGCTTGGCACGCTGCACCCGGTGGCGCGGTTCTACCCCAGCCCCGGGGCGGTGACCGAATTCGTCTGGGCCTTCGTGGCCGAGGCGCGCCTGTCCGGGCGGGGCGGCGAGATCGGCGGGGTCGAGGCCGAGCACGAGGACATCCGCACCCATCTCGTGCCCGTCGAGGAGATGATGGAACTCATCGCCAGCGGCGAGGCGGCCACCGCGCCGCTGATCCTGTCGATGCAGTGGCTGGCGCTCAATCGCGCCCGGCTGCGCGCCGGTTGACGGGCGGGGGCAGGGGGCGGGGCGACGTGCCGCCCCGGCTTGAGTTTGGCCGCCGTCGTGCCTACACAGCAGGAAGGCCCAGAAAGCAGGATTTTCCCATGGACAAGCGCCAGACCCTTTCCGACCTCATCGGCAACACGCCGCTGGTGAAGCTTCGCGCCGTTTCCGAGGCGACGGGCTGCGAGATCTACGGCAAGGCCGAGTTCATGAACCCGGGCCAGTCGGTCAAGGATCGGGCGGCGCTGTGGATCATCCGCGACGCGGTGGCGCGCGGGGCGCTGCGCCCGGGCGGCACCATCGTCGAGGGCACGGCCGGCAATACCGGCATCGGCCTTGCGCTGGTCGGGGCGTCGATGGGGTTTCGGTCGGTGATCGTCATTCCCGACACCCAGAGCCAGGAAAAGAAGGACATGCTGCGCCTGGCCGGGGCCGAGCTCGTCGAGGTGCCGGCGCGCCCCTATCGCAACCCCAACAATTTCGTGCGCTATTCCGAGCGCCTTGCGCGGGAGCTGGCCCGCACCGAGCCGAACGGCGCGATCTGGGCCAACCAGTTCGACAACACCGCCAACCGGCAGGCCCATGTCGAGAGCACCGGGCCGGAAATCTGGGAGCAGACCGGCGGCAAGGTTGACGGCTTCGTCTGCGCCGTCGGCTCGGGCGGCACGCTCGCCGGGGTGGCGATGGCGCTGCAGCCGAAGGGGGTGAAGATCGGCCTCGCCGACCCGATGGGCGCGGGGCTTTACAGCTATTACACCACCGGCGAGATCCGCCTCGAGGGCAGTTCCATCGCGGAAGGAATCGGACAGGTGCGCATCACCCGCAACCTCGAGGGGTTCCGCCCCGACATGGCCTGGCAGATCCCCGACGAGGAGGCGCTGCCCTACCTTTATGACCTCGCCTGGCAGGAAGGCATGGTGCTGGGCGGTTCTTCGGCGATCAACATTGCCGGGGCGGTGCGCATGGCCCGGGAAATGGGGCCGGGGCACACGATCGTCACGGTGCTGGCCGATTACGGCAACCGCTACCTGTCGAAACTCTACAACCCGGCCTTCCTGCGCGAGAAGAACCTGCCGGTGCCGGCGTGGCTGGCCGCGCCCGCGCGCCCGCTGCCCGAGGTTTTCGAGCCGGAGGAGGGCTGATGAAACCGCCTTTCCCGGCCTTCGGGCGGGGGCTTGCCCTGGCGCTCGCGCTGAGCCTGACGCTGGTCGGGGGCGCCTTTGCGCAGACGGCGACGGCCCCGGAAGCGACCAGCGCCACAAGCGCCGACACCACCGCGCAGGCCGCGGCGCCCGCCGCGACGCCAACCGCCCCCGAGGCCGCGGCCGAAAGCGTTGTCGACTATGCCGCGTGGGAACGGCTGGCCCAGCGCGCCGAACAGGCGATCGAGGCCGGGCGCGCCTCGGACCAGGCGCTGCTCAACCTGCGCGCCGAGCTGGTCTCGTGGCGCGACACCCTCACCGCCGCCCAGAGCGCGAACCAGGTGAAGATCAAGACCCTGCAAACCCAGCTCGACGCCCTCGGCCCGAAGCCCGGCAAGCGCGAGAGCGAGCCGGCCTCGGTGACGGAGCAGCGCAAGGAGCTGACCCGGCAGCTCGAAGAGGCCGAGGCGCCGGTGAAGGCCGCCGAGGTGGCGCTGGCGCGCGACAACGAGCTCATTGCCCAGCTCGACGAGCTCCTGCGCAACCGCAAGGCGGCCGAGCTCTATGCCCTCGGCCCCTCGCCGCTCAACCCCGCGCTCTGGCCCGAGGCGCTCTCCGACCTCTCGCAGACGCTGCGCCTCGCCTGGGCGGGGGTGGTGGCCACCTATGGCACCGACACGCAACGGGCCGAGATGCGCGCCAATGCGCCGGCGATCCTGGCCCTTGCGGTGCTGGCGCTGGTGCTGATGCTGCGCGGCAAGGCCTGGGCAGGCTGGCTGGGCGGACAGATCCTGCCCCGCGCCCGGGGCGCCTCCTTCGGCCTGCTCGCCACGTTGGTTTCGGTGGGCCAGTATGCGGCGCCGTGGCTGGGGGTTCTGGCGGCGGTGGAGGCGCTGCACAAGGCCGGGTTCCTCGGCCTTCGGGCGCAGGTCCTCGTCGACGAACTGCCCGCCGTCGCCCTTTCCTTCTTCGTCGCGCGCTGGTTGGGCAGCCGCGTTTTCGACCGGGTGGAAACGGGGCCGAAAATCCTCAACCTGCCGCCGTCGACCCGGGCCGAGGGGCGGGTCCTGGCGGCGCTTCTCGGCCTCGACTACGGGCTCTGGCAGATGGTCGGGGCGGTGTCGGCCTATGAGGGCTACGGCGAGGAAACCCGCGTCGTGCTGGGCTTTCCGCTGCTGGCGCTCGCGGCGCTGATCCTGCTGCGGCTGGGGCAGTTCCTGCGCCGCCACACCCGGGCCGAGGGGCTCGAGCACGACGAGGGGGCGAGCTTCCTCGCCCGCACCCTCGGCCTTGGCGGCATGGGGCTGATCGCCGTCGGGGCGGCGGGGCTGCTGGCCGGGGCGATCGGCTATACCGGCTGGGCGGTGACGCTCGTCTTCCCGACGGTGCTGACGCTGGCGGTGATCGCGCTGCTGCTGGTGCTGCACGGGGCCTATGTCGAGGCCTATGCCTACCTGCGCGGCTTCGACGAGGAAAAGGCGCGTGCATCGCTCCTGCCGCTGGTGATGAGCTTCTTCTCCATCCTTGCCGCGACGCCGGTTCTGGCCCTGATCTGGGGCGCGCGGGTGAGCGACCTGCAGGAAATGTGGGCCCGGATCATGGCCGGCGTCACCATCGGCGGCATCGTCCTCACCCCGGCCGACGTGCTCACCTTCCTCATCGTCTTCGCCGCCGGCGTCGGGCTGACCCGGCTCATCCAGGGGGCGCTGCGCACGACGGTTCTGCCGCGCACCCGGATCGACCAGGGCGGGCGCACGGCGATCGTCTCGGGGGTCGGGTATCTGGGCATCTTCATCGCCCTGATGGTGGCCGTCACCACCGCGGGGATCGACCTCTCGGCGCTGGCGGTGGTGGCCGGGGCGCTCTCGGTCGGTATCGGTTTCGGCCTGCAGAACATCGTCTCGAACTTCGTTTCCGGCATCATCCTGCTGATCGAGCGGCCGATCAGCGAGGGCGACTGGATCAACGTCGGCGGGCAGGAGGGCTATGTGCGCGACATCTCGGTGCGCTCGACCCGGATCGAGACCTTCGACCGCACCGACGTCATCCTGCCCAACTCCGACCTGATCTCGGGGGTGGTGACCAACTACACCCGCGGCAACCTGATCGGCCGGGTGATCGTGCCGGTGGGCGTGGCCTACGGGAGCGACACGAAGCGCGTCGAGCAGATCCTGCTCGAGGTGGCGCGGGCGCATCCGCTGGTCACCGTGAACCCGCCGCCCAGCGTCTATTTCCGCGAATTCGGCGCCGACAGCCTGAATTTCGAGATTCGCGCCATCCTCAAGGATGTGAACTACAAGCTGTCGGTGCTCTCCGACATGAACCACGAGATTGCCCGCCGTTTCGCCGAGGAAGGGATCGAGATCCCCTTCGCCCAGCGCGACATCTGGCTGCGCAACCCCGAGGCGCTGGGCGCGGCCCTCGGCGGCGGCGGGCGAGAGGCCGAAAAGGAGAGGGGCGATGACTGAACCCTTGTTCATGGAAGATGCCTACCGGCGCGAGGCCCCGGGCCGGGTCGCCGCCCATACCGAAGACGGTGGCCTCGTGCTCGAGGCCAGCCTCTTCTATCCCACCGGCGGCGGCCAGCCCGGCGACAGCGGCCGCCTCGTCTGGGAGGGGGGCACCTGCGCCATCGAAACGACGGTGAAGGGGCAGGGCGGCGCGATCGTGCTGCGCCCGGCCGAAGGGGCGGCGCTGCCCCCGGTGGGCGCCGAACTGCGCCAGGAAATCGACTGGGACCGCCGCCACCGGCTGATGCGGATGCATACGGCGCTGCACCTGCTCTCGGTGGTGCTGCCCTTCCCCGTCACCGGCGGGGCGGTCGGCGAAGAGCGCAGCCGGCTCGATTTTGCCATGCAGGAACCGATCGAGGACCGGGACGCGCTCGAGGCCGAGCTCAATGCCCTGATCGCGCGCGATCTGCCGGTGACGACCGACTGGATCACCGACGCCGAACTCGAGGCCAACCCGGGGCTGGTCAAGACGATGTCGGTCCAGCCGCCGCGGGGGGCCGGGCGGGTGCGCCTCGTGCGCATCGGCCCGCCCGAGGCGACGGTCGACCTTCAGCCCTGCGGCGGAACCCATGTGGCGCGCACCGGCGAAATCGGCCCGGTGCGGATCGGCAAGCTCGAGAAGAAGGGGCGGCTGAACCGCCGGGTGAACCTCCACCTTGCCGGCTGATCCTTGCCCGAAAGGGTTGGCGGTTACGCGTCGCATGGATTAAGCTTCGGGAAGTGTTTAATCTATTGCCGGAAAGGCCCGCGCGCCGAAGGGCAGGGCGGGCCCCGGAAAAAGGAGGAATTGCATTGAAACCGAAGAGCAAATTCGCGCGCGTGGCGCTTGTCGCGCTGATGCTGCTTCCGGCGCAGGCGCTGGCGCAGGACAACAGCAGCGAAGCCGGCGGCATGGCGCCCGCGGCGGCCGAAGATCCGGCCGTGGAACTGACCTTCTGGGACTCGATCAAGGACAGCACCAACCCCGATCTCTTCCTCGCCTATCTGCAGCGCTACCCGAACGGTGTCTTCCGGGTGATTGCCGAGGCGAAGCTCAAGGAAATCTACGCCGCTGAAGGCACGGGGGGGGACGGCAGCGCGGATGCCGGCGCCGGCGAGACGGGGATGGCCGACGACGGCACCGGAGGTGACGGCG
>RFKM01000056.1 GCA_003694465.1 Alphaproteobacteria bacterium | reverse complement strand
ATTCCAGAGGAGTGCGGCTGACCTCGCCGGTGGACGTGCTGCGGCAGGACCGGGCCAATGTGCACCGCTTCGGCATCATGCAGGCCGGCGACACCTGGGATCCGTGGTTCGGCAGCATCGAGGTGCGGGCGGCAATCCCGGCGCTGGTCAAGGCCGGCGTCATCGGCCCGCGGGCGCGCCAGGTGCTGCTCAACGGGCGCGGGCGGATCTATGTTGCCGTTTACGGCACGCGGCGCGGCCTGACGCGGCTGGTCGTGCGGATGAACCCGCCGTCGTGAAGCGCTGAGGCGCCGCGTTTCGGTGCGGGCGTCATCGGGCGGTGACGACACGGACGCGGGGCGAAGGCTGAAACCCGCAGGGCGCGGCGGCGGCCATGGCCTGCGGGCGCAGCGCTTCCATCTTTGCCTTGAGGTGCACGCGCCGGGCGCGCAGGGTTTCGGCGTCGATCGGGACGGGAACGAGGACTGCCTTGCGCGTATTGGCGAGGCACATGGCGCGGCGGCCGCCCTCCCGGCAGGGAACCGCCTCGACCCCTTGCGCCTCGCTCCGGCGCAGGCCGTAACCGCGGGCGAGGTCGGCGTCGATCTGCTGCACACCGCGCCAGGCGGCGCGGTAGTCGATCGTCGCATCGGCAAAGCATTGCGCCTCGGGCGAAAGCGCGGGGGAGCAGGCGCCGAGAACGAGCGCCGAAAGCATGCTGGACAGGGCGAATCCTAGGGGTCTGAAAGCCATGCCGCAGGGTTGCAGATCGAGGTGAACGAAAGGTGAATATGCGCGCCTGCGACACGGTGCCGCCTCGCGCCGGCGGGGCCTAAGTTGTATTCAAGACTCAGGAAATGGAAACGGGATGTGCGTGAGCCGTTTCCCTCCTGGTGCGGATGCGATGATCGGTCCCTCCCAATCTGACATCCGTCGCCGCTTGTCCCGCCCTGCAATTTCAGGGCGGGACAATTTTTCCCGGCCGTGGCAAGCTGGCGCCGCTGGAGGACTCACATGACCGATCTGCCGATCATCGGAGCACAACTCACCGTGCTCGATCTGCTGCGCCACCGCGACTGGCTCATCGAGAAAAACCGCGATCTGGAATTGCCCGAATTCTGCATGGCCGACATTCTTGCCGCCCCCGATGGCTTCATCGCCATGGCGAAGAAGGCGCTCGACGGCTGGCAGGGGCGGCTTGGCATCCACGGGCCGTTCTCGGGCTTCGAACTCGACGTGCGCGACAAGGAAATTCGCGCCGTGGTGCAGAAGCGGCTCGGTCAGGCGCTGGATGCTGCCGAAAAGCTCGGCGCCACCCAGATGGTGCTGCATTCGCCCTATGATTCGTGGGATGCCCACAACCTCGACAACACCCCGCGCGAGCGCGGCAAGCGCATCGACGCCGCCCTCGAAACCCTGCGCCCGGTGCTGGCGCGGGCCGAGGCGCAGGGGCTCGAGATCGTGCTCGAGAACATCAAGGACGTCGACCCGGCGCACCGGGCCGCGATCGTTTCCGCCGCGGGCAGCCCGGCGCTGAAGCTCTCGGTCGATGTCGGCCATGCCTACTGGGCGCACAAGAGCGCCGGCGCCCCGCCGCCCGACCGCTTCATTTCGGCCGCGGGCGACGCGCTCGGCCATGTCCACCTGCAGGACGCCGACGGCTATGCCGACCGCCACTGGTGCCTCGGCGAAGGCACCATCCCCTTCGCCCCGATCTTCGCGGCGCTGCGCGCGATCAAGGGCAATCCCCGGCTGATCATCGAGATCAACGAATTCGGCCGGGTGCAGGAAGCGGCGGCGCACCTCGCGGCGCTGGGGCTGGGGCAGTAGGCGGTGCGGCGGCGATAGGAGGGTGGTTGCCGGCGTTTTGCCCGGACGGAGCGCTTTGAGCCGGCGCGGCGTCAGGCCGCTACTCCTGCGTCTCGAACCCACCGGATTGCGCAGCAATCCGGTTCGCGCCCGATTGACCGACAGGCGATTTCGCGCAGCGAAATCTGCCGAGAGGGGACCCCGCCCCCAGGGCGGGCGCGAGCCGCGCCCACCCTCGGTGCCGGGCCAGATGGTGTGTTTGGGCGCGGTGTTTGGCGATTTCCGGCGGTGTCTTGCGACCCCGACGCGTAGCGAGCCTTCATCAAGGCCTACCGCCCCCTTCGCCTCCCGGCCCTTTGCCCCGGCTTGCCCGCCGTTGACCGCCCCTTGAGCCGCGTCTCCGACGCCGCCTCCACCGCCGACTGCCGCGCCAGCGGGTCGTCCGCCACGGCGAGTTCCACCGCTTCCAGACGGTGGATTTCGTCGCGCAGGCGGGCGGCTTCCTCGAATTCGAGGTTTTCGGCGGCCTTGCGCATGTCGGCGCGCAGGGCCTCGAGATGGGCGGCGAGGTTGGCGCCGACCATCGGCTTTTCGATCGTCGCGGTGACGCGGCTCATGTCGGTGTCGGCCTCGTAAAGCCCGGCCAGCACGTCTTCGACGTTCTTCTTCACCGTCTCGGGGGTGATGCCGTGCTCTTCGTTATAGGCGATCTGGCGCGCCCGGCGGCGGTTGGTTTCGGCCAGCGCCCGCTCCATCGAGCCGGTGATCCGGTCGGCATACATGATCACCCGGCCCTCGGCGTTGCGCGCGGCGCGGCCGATGGTCTGGATGAGCGAGGTTTCCGAACGCAGGAACCCCTCCTTGTCGGCATCGAGAATGGCCACCAGCCCGCATTCGGGGATGTCGAGCCCCTCGCGCAAGAGGTTGATGCCGACGAGCACGTCGAAGGCCCCGAGCCGGAGGTCGCGCAGGATCTCGATGCGCTCGATCGTGTCGATGTCGGAATGCATGTAGCGCACGCGCACGCCCTGTTCGTGCATGTATTCGGTGAGGTTCTCGGCCATGCGCTTGGTCAGCGTCGTCACCAGCGTGCGCATGCCCTTCGCGGCCACCTTGCGCACCTCGTCCAGCAGATCGTCGACCTGCATCTCGACGGGGCGAATCTCGACTTCCGGGTCGAGAAGGCCGGTGGGGCGGATCACCTGTTCGACGAAGACGCCGCCGGTGCGCTCGAGCTCCCACGCCCCCGGGGTTGCGGAGACGAAGATCGATTGCGGGCGCATCGCGTCCCATTCCTCGAACTTGAGGGGGCGGTTGTCCATGCAGGAGGGCAGGCGGAAGCCGTGTTCGGCCAGGGTGAACTTTCGCCGGTAGTCGCCGCGATACATGGCGCCGATCT
>RFKM01000055.1 GCA_003694465.1 Alphaproteobacteria bacterium | reverse complement strand
GGGCAGGGCGAGATGGATCACCTGCAGGCGCATGAGATCCTCGACGCCAAGCGACTCGTTGGCGGTGGGGGAGGAGCGGAGCTCGATCTTCCCGGGCCCGAGGGCGGTGGCGAAGAGATCTTCAAGGAGGTTGCCCTGCGCCAGTTCGGAGCGGACCAGCGGGCGGGCGACATAGGCCGCGCCGAAGGCCTTGCGCCAGGCGGCAACACGGCGGGCCGGGGGCGTTTTGGGGGTGATCAGCGCATTGCGCGCCGCCCATGGGTCGGCCCCGGCCCAGCCGATCTTGATCGTTTCGGCAAGGCCCGAGATGGCCCGCGAGGCATGGGGGCGCAGGTAGGAGATGACGGTGAGCCGCCCCGGCGCCACGGGGAAGTGGCGCGCGAGCGCCGCGGCGAGGCGGGCGGGGGGCGCGGCCTCGAGCGACTCGCCCGAGAGAACGGTCACGTCGGGATCGCTCTTGCGCGCGCGGGCGGCCACCTCGGCAAAGCCGGGCACCTTCCGGCCCGACCCGCCGCGGGCGCCCGGCCAGCCCAGCCGGCCGCGCAGCAGCCCCGCCGCCCGGTCTCCGCCGCCCTTCATCTTCAGGTGGTTGTGGTTGAAGCGCGCGCCGATGGTCGGGTAGACCAGCCGGCCCTCTTTCAGGCGCACCTCGCCCCGGGCAAGTGCCGACTGGATTGCCGTCGAGCCGGCCTTGTGGTCGCCGACATGCACGATGAGACGGCCCGGAAACGGGGCGGAATCAGCGCTGGCCACGGGTCTCTCCCAGTCAGGCATCCTCGCCTTCGCGGGCCCGGCGCCGGAAGTCGAAGATTTCCTCGGTGACGAAATCGCGGAAGGCCGCGACGCGCTTGGAATGCCGCAACTCTTCGGGATAGGCAAGGAATACCGGGATCACCGCCGATTCCAGTTCGGGCAGGACGCGCTCGAGATTGGCGAAGTCATGGACCACGTAATCGGGCAGAACGCCGATGCCGAGCCCGTTCAGCGTCGCCTGAAGAACGCCGAAATAATTGTTTACCGTCAGGGTGTTCTCGACATCGTGCGAGAGCAGTTCACGCACGAAACTCGCCCCAGCCGAAACCTGCGCCGTGCCGGTGTTCATGCAGATCAGCCGGTGTTCGTGCAGATCATCCGGGGTTTGCGGGCGCCCGCGTGCCTCGAGATAGCCGGGGGTGGCGTAAAGGCGCATGTTGACGCTCATCAGGCGCTTGCGCACGAGGTCGGCCTGGCTCGGCTCCTTCATGCGAATCGCCACGTCCGCTTCGCGCATCGGCAGGTCGAGCACCCGTTCCTCGAGCATCAGGTCGATCTTCAGGTCGGGGTGCCGGGCATAGAGCTTGGGCAGGCGGGGGGCCAGCCAGAGCGAGCCGAAGCCGGTGGTGGTGGTCACCCGCAGCTCGCCGAAGACCTCCTCGCGCGAATCGCGGATGCGCGCGACGGCCGCTTCGAGGCGCTGGCTCATCGCCCGGGTGGCGTCGAACAGCAGCTCGCCCTGTTCGGTGAGAATCAGCCCCCGCGCATGGCGGTGAAAGAGCGTCACGTTGAGGCTTTCCTCGAGGCCGCGAATCTGCCGCGAGACCGCCGACTGGCTCAGCCCCAGTGCCTCGCCGGCATGGGTGAGCGAGCCGGCATCGGCCACCGCATGAAAGATTCGCAACTTGTCCCAGTCCATGACTCGCACCCGGATGATAGCGCCAACCTTGCTAACGAATTGTGACTGAAAGGACAAAAAAAATCGCCCCCGATCACACGATCATATGATTTTACAGGTCAGCAATTTTGACCTAACATGGCGATATCTCACGGCCTGGAGGAGGAGCCTGCCATGGGAAAGCATATCACGCTGCATGACCGCTTCGATCTCGAAAAGTCGCCGGTTCTGCTCAACGGCACCCAGGCGCTGGTGCGACTCGTGTTGATGCAGAAGGCCCGCGACCGGGCGGCGGGGCTCAATACCGCCGGCCTCGTTACCGGCTACCGCGGCTCGCCGCTCGGGGCGGTCGACCTGTGGATGACAAGGGCGAAGGATGACCTCGCCGCCGCCGACATCGTCTTCCAGCCGGGGCTGAACGAAGACCTCGCGGCCACGGCGCTCTGGGGCAGCCAGCAGGCCGAGCTGTCGGGCGAGGGGCGTTTCGACGGGGTCTTCGGGCTCTGGTATGGCAAGGGGCCGGGGGTTGATCGCTCGGGCGACGTCATGCGCCATGCCAACATGGCCGGCACCTCGCGCTTCGGCGGGGTGCTGATGGCGATGGGCGACGATCACACCGGCGAAAGCTCGACGACGCTGCACCAGTCGGACTGGGCGATGGTCGATGCCTACATGCCGGTGCTGAGCCCGGCGGGGGTGCAGGAAATCCTCGACCTCGGCGCCTATGGCTATGCGCTGAGCCGCTTTGCCGGGGTCTGGGTGGGGCTGAAGGTGATGAAGGACACCGTCGAGGCCACGGCGGTGGTCGATGGCCGGCCCGACCGGATGCGCTTCGTCACCCCCGACTTCGAGATGCCGCCGGGCGGGCTCAACATCCGCCGGCCCGACACGCCGGTGGCGCAGGAAGCGCGGATGATCGACTACAAGAGGTTCGCCGCCGAAGCCTTTGCCCGCGCGAACAGAATCGACAAGCGGGTCTGGGGAAGACCGGGGGCGAAGATCGGCCTCGTGGCGGCGGGGAAGAACTGGCTCGACCTTGTCCACGCCCTCGGGCTGCTGGGCATCGACGAAGCCGAGGCCGAGCGTCTGGGCATCACCACCTACAAGGTCGCCCAGACGTGGCCGCTCGACATGGTGAGCTTCCACGAATGGGCCGAGGGGCTCGACCTGATCATCGTCGTCGAGGAAAAGCGCAAGCTGATCGAGGTGCAGATCAAGGAAGCGATCTTCGACGACCGGCGCGGCCGGCGCGTCTATGGCTGGCACAAGGGCGACAACTGGGAGGACGGGCGCCAGCTGGAGCTGTTCCCGACCCGCTATGCCCTCGACCCGGTGATGATCGCCCGCAAGCTCGGGCCGATTTTCGAGGAAGAGGGGCGCGGCTCGGAGCAGTTGAAGAAACGCCTGCAAGAGCTTGACGAAGCGGCAAAAGCAGCGAATGCCGAAGAGATCGCGGCGCGGCTGCCCTATTTCTGTTCGGGCTGCCCGCACAACACCTCCACCCGCCTGCCGGAGGGGGCGCGCGCCTATGCCGGGATCGGCTGCCACTACATGGTGCAGTGGATGGACCGCAACACCGTCGGCTTTACCCAGATGGGCGGCGAAGGGGCGAACTGGATCGGCGAGGCGCCGTTCTCGAACCGCGCGCATGTGTTCCAGAACCTCGGCGACGGCACCTACAACCATTCCGGCCTGCTGGCGATCCGCGCCGCCATCGCCGCCGGCACCAACATCACCTACAAGATCCTCTACAACGATGCCGTGGCGATGACCGGCGGCCAGCCCAACGAGGGCGGTCTCGACGCGCCGCGCATCGCCCGCGAGGTGCTGGCGGCCGGGGTGCGCAAGGTGGTGGTGGTCTACGACCCGAAAGAGCGCCCGGAACGCGCCGCCTTTCCGCCCGAGGTCACGCTACGCCCGCGCGAGGAGCTTCTGGAGGTCGAGAAGGAACTTCAGGAAATCAAGGGCGTAACGGTTCTTCTTTATGTGCAGACCTGCGCCGCCGAAAAGCGCCGCCGCCGCAAGCGCGGCACCTTCCCCGACCCCGACCGGCGCGTGCTCATCAACCCCGATATCTGCGAGGGATGTGGCGATTGCGGGGTGCAGTCGAACTGCGTTTCGATCGTGCCGCTCGACACGCCTTTCGGGCGCAAGCGGGCGATCGACCAGTCGAGCTGCAACAAGGATTTCTCCTGCCTCGAGGGGTTCTGCCCCTCGTTCATGACGGTGCACGGGGCGCGTCCGCGCCGGCGGGCGGCCGAGGAGCTCGACCTGCCGCACCTGCCCGAACCGGCGCTGCCGGCGATCGAGGGCACCTACAACATGGTCGTCACCGGGGTCGGGGGGACCGGGGTTGTCACCGTCGGGGCGATCCTTGCCCAGGCGGCGCAGATCGACGGGCTCGGCGCCGGGATGATGGAAATGGCGGGCCTTGCCCAGAAGGGCGGTGCGGTGCTGGTGCATCTGCGCCTTGCCCGGCGCCCGGAAGACATCTCGGCGATCCGCGTTGCCACCGGGGAGTGTGACGCGCTGATCGGCGGCGAACTGGTGGTTTCGGCCGGGCCGAACACCTTGGCGCTGACCCGCAAGGGGCGCACCGGCGCGGTGGTCGACAGCCACGAGACGGTCACCGGTGACTTTACCCGCGATCCGGAATTTCGCTTGCCCGGCGAGAGGTTGCGCCTCGCTCTTGAAGCGCGGATCGGGGCGCGGCTGCACCTGCTCGATGCCACGCGCCTTGCCGAGGTGCTGATGGGCGACCGGATCTTCTCGAACATGATGGTGCTGGGCGCGGCCTGGCAGCGGGGCCTCGTGCCGCTCTCGCGCGCGGCGATCTTCGAGGCGATCGGGCTCAACGGGCAGGCGGTGGAGCAGAACCGGCGGGCCTTCGACATCGGCCGCTGGGCGGCGCTGCACCCCGAGGAGGCGGCGGCGCGGGCGGCTCCGCCGCTGGCGGTGCCCGAGACCCTCGAGGAGCGGATCGAGGCGCGCGCCCGCCACCTCATGGCCTATCAGAATGCCCGCCTTGCCCGGCGCTACCGGGCGCTGGTCGCGGCGGCGCCCGAGGCGCTGCGCGCGGCGGTGGCCGAGGGCTATCACAAGGTGCTGGCCTACAAGGACGAATACGAGGTGGCGCGGCTGATGCGGCGCGGGCGCGCGCAGGCCGAGGCTGCCTTCGAGGGCGACCTGCGGCTCGAGTTCCACCTCGCGCCGCCGATCCTGAGCCGCAAGGGCGCGAACGGGCGCCCGCGCAAGCGCCGCTTTGGCGAATGGGTGCTGCCGCTGATGGGGGGGCTTGCGCGGCTCAAGGGGCTGCGGGGCACGCCCTTCGACATCTTCGGCTACAGCGCCGAGCGGCGGCTCGAACGCAAAATGATCCGCGACTACGAGGCCGTCATGGCCGAGGTCTTTGCCGGGCTCACCCCCGAGACCGAAGAGATCGCCCTCGAACTGGCCCGCCTGCCGCTTTCGGTGCG
>RFKM01000007.1 GCA_003694465.1 Alphaproteobacteria bacterium | reverse complement strand
CGACATGGCTGTCTCCTTGCTTTCGTCCGGCACAGGAAAACCGCGGAGCAAGGCGCCAATTCAGCCGAATCTGGGCATTTTTTAGGAAATTGTTTCCGTCCCGGCGATGGACGCCCCCGCTCAGCGCCCCGACGCGCCGCCTGAGCCCAGCCCCGCCTCGGCCTCGATCTCGCGGCGCGACTTGCGGGCGCGTTCGGTGGCCGACTTGAGCTGACCGCAGGCGGCCATGATGTCTTCGCCGCGCGGGGTGCGCACCGGCGAGGCATAGCCGGCCTTGTAGATGATGTTGGCAAAGGCCTTGATCCGCTCCTCGGGCGAGCGCCGATAGGGCGCGCCGGGCCATTCGTTGAAGGGGATGAGGTTGATCTTCGCCGGGATGCCGGCAATGAGCTTGACGAGGCGGCGGGCGTCTTCGTCGCTGTCGTTGACCCCGTCGAGCATCACGTATTCGAAGGTGATCCGCTCGGAATTCGACAGTTTCGGATAGGCGCGCAGGGCTTCCAGCAGCGTCTCGATGTTCCAGCGGCGGTTGATCGGCACGAGCTTGTCGCGCACCGCGTCGGTGGTGGCGTGGAAGCTGATCGCCAGCATGCAGCCGATTTCCTCGCCGGCGCGGGCGATCTCGGGCACCACGCCGGAGGTGGAAAGGGTGATGCGCCGGCGCGAGAGGCTGATCCCCTCGCCGTCCATGGCAATTTTCATCGCGTCGCGCACCGCCTCGAAATTGTAGAGCGGCTCGCCCATGCCCATCAGCACGATGTTCGACAAAAGCCGGGTTTCGTCTTTCGGATGGCGCCCCGGCTCGGGCCATTCGCCGAGGTCGTCGCGGGCGACCATGATCTGGCCGACGATCTCGGCGGCGGTGAGGTTGCGCACCAGTTTCTGGGTGCCGGTGTGGCAGAACGAACAGGTCAGCGTGCAGCCCACCTGCGAGCTGACGCAGAGCGTGCCGCGCCCCTCTTCTGGGATATAGACGATTTCGACCTCGTGCCCGCCGGCGACGCGCACGAGATATTTGCGGGTTCCGTCGGCAGAAATCTGCCGGGCCACCACCTCGGGAACGCGGATCTCGAAGGCATCGGCAAGGCGGGCGCGGTACTCCTTGGCGAGGTTGGTCATGAGCGCGAAATCGCGCACCCCCTTCTGGTAGATCCATTGCCAGATCTGGCCGACGCGCATGTTGGCCTGCCGCTCGGGCGTGCCCGCCTCGATCAGCGCGGCGCGCAGTTGCGGGCGGGTGAGGCCGACAAGGTTGCGCTTGCCCCCGGCCGGTTCGGCGCGGGGAACCGCAAGCACGTCGGCGGTGATCGGCACTGTGGGCTCGGTCATGGGCTGTCCTCGATCTGGGTGCCGTATAGGCGATTTTGCGCCCGTTGCAAAAGAAAACGCCCCGGCGGCGGGCCGAGGCGCGGTGCTGTTTCGGCCGGGCTTACTTGCAGCGCGCGGCCGCATCCTCGACGGCGGCGGTGAAGCCGAGCAGCGAGAACTTGTCTTCCGTCCGGGTGCCGCGCTGCGACATGGCCACGGCCACGGCATCGACGCCCTTCTTCATCGCGGCGATGATCTTTGCGTCTTCCTCGGGGCGGGCCCAGGCCCATTCGCCCTTGGTGAACAGCTGGAAGGTCTCGTCGCCGATGGTCAGCGCGACGGTGGACTCCTTCTTGAACGGATAGCCGCCGGTAAAGCTCACCTCGCCGGGGTTGCCGGGCCGGAAGGTCACGAAGAGGAGGATGTCGCTGCGCTTGACCTTGACCACCTTGCCATTGCGGGTGTTCACGGTTTCCTTCGGTTTGGAAACGCTCCAGCACTCCTTCGGGTTGTCCTCGACGAAGACGCTCCAGTCGGTGTCGGCCGCAACCCTGTTGGTGCTTTCCTGCGCCGTGGCGCCGCCGCCGATTGCCAGACCGACAGCAAGAAACACCGCGATTCCAAGACCCCGGGAGAGTTTCGTTACCATTTCCACAGCCTCCAGCTGTTCCTGCCTCCAGCCCCTTGCGCCTGCCCGCAGAAAGCGATCTTCTCGGGGCGCGGGCTCAATTTACCGTGCCCGCCCACATTAGCCGAACACGTTGGGAATTTGAAAGCCCCGTTGGCGGAAAACCGCGCGTTGCGAAGGGCATGGAGGAGCAGACATGAAGGGCGCAGTCGCACTGACCGAGATCTGGCGTGGCGGGCGGGTCGAATCGCTGCACATGGGGCATGCGGTGATCGCCGGGCCGGGGGGCGAGATCGTCGAAAGCTGGGGCGACCCGGAGGTGGTGATCTATCCGCGATCGTCCTCGAAGATGATCCAGGCCCTGCCCCTCGTCGAGAGCGGCGCGGCCGATGCCGCGGGCCTTGGCGACGAGCAGCTGGCGCTGGCTTGCGCCTCGCACAACGGCGCCCATATCCATACCGACCGGGTCGAGGCGTGGCTGGAAGGGCTGGGCCTGTCGGACGACGATCTGCGCTGCGGCGCCCACATGCCGCACGACCCGGTGGCCTCGAAGGAAATCCTCTGTTCCGACGGCGCGCCGCGGCAGGTGCACAACAATTGTTCCGGCAAGCACGCGGGCTTTCTGACCCTCACGCGCCACCTTGGCGCGGGGCCGGAATACATCGAGATCGACCACCCGGTGCAGAAAGCCGTGCGCGAGGTCTGGGAAGACCTGACCGGCGAGCCGGTGCACGGCTGGTCGCCCGACGGCTGTTCGGCGCCGAACTTCGCCACCTCGCTGAAGGGGTTGGCGCGGGCGATGGCGTTTTTTGCCGCCGCCCGGGAAGACGGCGAAACCCTGCGCGAGCGCTCGGCCGCCCGCCTGCGCAATGCCATGGCCCGGCACCCGGAGCTTGTCGCCGGCGAAGGGCGGGCCTGCACCCGGCTGATGCGGGCGATGAACGGGTCGGTCGCGGTCAAGACCGGGGCCGAGGCGGTTTTCGTGGCGATGATCCCGCAGCTCGAGACGGGCATTGCCCTCAAGATCGCCGACGGCGGCACCCGCGCCTCGGAGGCGACCATCGCCGCCCTTCTGATCCGCCTCGGGGTGCTCGACGCCGAAAGCGAGGCCGCGCAGGCGCTGGTCAACGCTCCGATCGTCAATTGCCGCGGCATCACTACCGGCCACATTCGCCCGGTCGCCGGGCTCATGGGCTGATGTCTGGCGGCTGCGACACATCGGCGCGATCGTCCGGCGCTGCCGCGGTGCGGCCGGGGGTTGGAGAGCGCCGCGCAACCGCCCATATAGGCGGCAACACGCGATTCCAGGGAGCAAACCGATGCTAGGGACAGGACAATCCGCCGCCGCGCCGGAGCAGCACGGCAAATACGTCAAGGAAATCTCCGAGGCGACCTTCATGCAGGACGTGATCGAGGCCTCGAAGGAGGTTCCGGTCATCGTCGATTTCTGGGCGCCGTGGTGCGGCCCCTGCCGGACCCTCGGCCCGGCGCTGGAGGCGGCGGTCGAGGCGGCCGACGGCAAGGTCCGGATGGTGAAGGTCAACGTCGACGAGAACCAGCAGATCGCCGCGCAGCTGCGGATTCAGTCGATCCCGACCGTTTATGCCTTCTACGAGGGACAGCCCGTCGATGGTTTCCAGGGGGCGCTGCCGCCGAGCCAGGTCAACCAGTTCGTCGACAAGATGGCGGCGCTGGCCAGCGAAGGGCCGCTGGCGGCGGCGATTTCTGCGGCGCGCGAGATGCTCGAATCCGGTGCCCTTGACGATGCCGCCGAGACCTTCACGGCCATCCTCGAAGAAGACCCGAAGGCCGCGGCCGCCTATGCCGGGCTGGCCGAGGTGCGCATGGCCCAGGGCCGGCTCGACGATGCCGAGGCGGTTCTGAACGGCGCGCCGGCCGAGATTTCCCATTCCGCCGAGATCGAAGCCGCCTTTGCCCGGCTTTCCCTCGCCCGTCAGGCCGAGAAGGCCGGCCCGCTCGACGAGCTGCGCGCGCGGGTCGAGGCGAACCCGGACGATCATCAGGCCCGGTATGACCTCGCGCTCGCCCTTCACGCGGCGGGCGATGTTCAGGGCGCGGTGGACGAGCTTCTGGAGCTGTTCCGGCGCGACCGCAGCTGGAACGACGAGGCCGCGAAGAAGCAGCTTTTCACCATTTTCGAGGCGCTCCCGCCGAACGATCCGGTGGTGCTGAAGGGCAGGCGCCGGCTCTCTTCGATGATCCTCGCCTGAGATGACCGCCCGTCCGGATCTGCCCGAGAAACTGCCGCTGTTCCCGCTTCCCGGGGCGCTGCTGCTGCCGCGGGGGCATCTGCCGCTTCACATCTTCGAGCCGCGCTACCTTGCGATGCTCGAAGACGTGCTGAAAACCCCGGGGCGGCTGATCGGGATGATCCAGCCGGCGGGCGAGGCGGGCGACCGGCTTCACCAGATCGGCTGCGCCGGACGGGTCAGCTCGTTTTCCGAGACCGACGACGGCAAGCGCTACCTGATCACGCTGACCGGGGTCAGCCGGTTCCGGGCCGGAAAGCCGGAGGCCGGCCCCGCGCCCTATCTCGTCGCGCCGGTGAGCTGGGCGGGGTTCGAGCGCGATCTCGGCCCGCCGGAATCCGACCCGGGGCTCGACCGGGCGCAGTTTCTCGACCTTCTTTCGCGCTACCTCGAACGGGCGGACCTGCGCACCGACTGGGAGAGCCTCGAGAACGCCGACGACGAGCTGCTCATCAACTCGCTGGCGATGCTCCTGCCCTTCGAGCCCGAAGACAAGCAGGCGCTGCTCGAGGCGCCGACGCTCACCAACCGGCGCGAAACGCTCGTCGCGCTCATGGAATATGCGCTTGCCGCCCGGGCGGGCGGGGGCGGCACCGAGGACAAGATGCAATGACGACCGACGACAAGCCGACAACCGACCGGCACGCGCTCGAGGCGCTGGTTTGCCCGCTGACCCTGACGCGGCTGAAATACGACGCCGAGGCGCAGGAACTCGTTTCCGAGGCCGCGGGGCTGGCCTTCCCGATTCGCGACGGCATCCCGATCATGCTCGTCGACGAGGCGCGCAAGCTCGAACCCTGAGCCCGGCTCAGCGCTGCCGCCGCGCGACTTCCGCCTCGATCGAAAAGGTCACCGTGGGGAACGACACGCCTTCGGTCAGGGCGCCGAGAATCACCGTGGTTTCAGCGCCGGAACTGTCGGTGATCACCCATTGCCGCAGGGCGACGGGGTTGTCGGTGAACATCAGCCGGATGTTTCCGTATTCCGGGTGCTCCGGGTCTTGCGCGGTGATCTCGGTGGCAAGCCCGTCATAGCGGCGATCGACGACCATGTCAGAGGCGGCAAGGTCGATGCTGCGCCCGAGGATCAGGTTGAGCGGCGTTTCCTTCAGCGGATATTGCTCCGGCCCGGTGTTCGACTTGCCGTCGAACACTGCCAGCCTCTGACCGCCAGCGATGACCAGCGTCTTGTCGGGCGGGTTGTATTCGAACCGCGCCCGGCCGGGGCGCTGAACCTTGACGATGCCGGTCGAGATCGTCTGGTCGGCGTTGATCTGGGTGAACTCGGCCTCGAAGGTGGTCAGACCGTTCAGATAGCGCGAAATCTCGTCGAGCGAGAGCTCGTCGGCGCGGGCCGGCGCCAAGAGCAGCAGCACGGCGAGCGGGGCGAGAAACAGGCGGGCAAGAGTCATGGGCTCTACCTAGGCAAGGGCGCGGGCGATTCCAATGCGCCCGCGCCCCACGATGGCGAATTTGCGCCGGTCAGGCGATATCACGCCTGCTCGGGCACCAGAATCTCGCGCTTGCCGACATGGTTGGCCGGCGAGACCAGCCCTTCGTCTTCCATCTGTTCGACGAGCCGCGCGGCCTTGTTGTAGCCGATGCCGAGCTTGCGCTGGATGTAGGAGGTGGAGCACTTGCGGTCCTTGAGGACGATGGCCACCGCCTGATCGTAAAGCGCGTTCTCGGCGTTGGTGTTGCCGCCGGTGTTGAGGCCGAGCACCGCGTCGATGTCGGCGGCGCGCTCCTCGTCGGGGCCTTCGACCACGCCCGAGACATATTCCGGCGCGCCGAAGCTCTTGAGGTGGTTGACGACTTCCTCCACTTCCTCGTCGCTGACGAAGGGGCCATGGACGCGGATGATGCGCGCGCCCCCGGCCATGTAGAGCATGTCGCCCATGCCGAGCAGCTGCTCGGCGCCCTGTTCGCCGAGAATGGTCCGGCTGTCGATCTTCGAGGTCACCTGGAAGCTGATCCGGGTGGGGAAGTTGGCCTTGATCGTGCCGGTGATCACGTCCACCGACGGGCGCTGGGTGGCCATGATCAGGTGAATGCCCGAGGCGCGCGCCATCTGGGCAAGGCGCTGGATCGCCGCTTCGATCTCCTTGCCCGCCACCATCATCAGGTCGGCCATCTCGTCGACGACGACGACGATGTAGGGCAGGGTTTTCGGCTCGAATTCCTCGGTCTCGAAGATCGGCTCGCCGGTGTCTTCGTCAAAGCCGGTCTGAACCGTGCGCTTGAACATTTCCCCGCGCGAGAGCGCATCCTTCACCCGGCTGTTGTAGCCTTCGATGTTGCGCACCCCCATCTTCGACATCTTGCGGTAGCGCTCTTCCATCTCGCCCACCACCCACTTGAGGGCGACGACGGCCTTTTTCGGGTCGGTCACCACGGGGCTGAGAAGATGCGGGATGCCGTCATAGACGCTGAGTTCGAGCATCTTCGGGTCGATCATGATCAGCCGGCATTCCTCGGGGGGGAGCTTGTAGAGCAGGCTGAGAATCATCGTGTTGATCGCCACCGACTTGCCCGAGCCGGTGGTGCCGGCGATCAGCAGGTGGGGCATCTTGGCGAGGTTGGCGACGATCGGATCGCCGCCGATGTCCTTGCCGAGGGCCAGCGGCAGGCGCATCGTGCTGTCGCCGAAATCCCGGCTCGAGAGAATCTCGCGCAGAACGACCTTTTCGCGGTGGACGTTCGGCAGTTCGATGCCGATGACCGAGCGTCCCGGCACCGTCGAGACGCGGGCCGACAGCGCCGACATCGAGCGGGCGATGTCGTCGGCAAGCCCGATCACGCGGGAGGCCTTCAGCCCCGGCGCGGGCTCGAGCTCATACATCGTGACCACCGGGCCGGGGCGAACGGTGACGATCTCGCCCTTCACGCCGTAATCCTCGAGCACGTTCTCGAGCATGCGGGCGTTTTCCTCCAGCGCCTCGTCGGAGAGGTGATGGCGTGGAATCTCCGCCGGATCGGTGAGAAGCGACAGCGGCGGCGGCTCATAGGCCGGCGGCGGGGTTTCCTCCAGCGGCAGGCCGGGCTGGGCCTCCGCCTGGGCACGGCGCGAGGGCGCGGGCGCCTTGCGCGCGGCGTGCTGGACGACGGGGCGGGTCTGCGGCTGGGCAGCGGGGCGCGGCGCAGAGGCCGGCGCCACCGAGGGGGCGACCGGTGCCGGCTCGGGCTGTGTCGTGGCAGTCAGGTTGTCGAGCCGCTCGAGATCGCGCTCGTCCTCGACCACGGCAAAGCCGGCCACCTCGTCGTCACCGCGGCGCAGCGGCGGCGTGACCACCGGGCCGGGGCGGCTGACCGGCGGCTCGCTGCGCGGCTCCAGCGTGAGGCTCTGGCGCTGGCGCACGCGGTTGCGGATGACATCGGCGATCTTGGCGCGAATACGCTCCTCGCCGGCAAGCTCGGCGGGCGCATCGGCAGCGTTGTCCGCCGCGGGTTCGGCCGCGACGG
>RFKM01000006.1 GCA_003694465.1 Alphaproteobacteria bacterium | reverse complement strand
GCCCTGGGCCTTCTGTTCATCGCCGATGCCTTCGACGATTTCGGCGTCGTTTCGGCGCAGGTGGCGCTGCTGGTGCTGGTCGGCGTCTTCGGCGCGATCCTGCTGCGCTCGCGTCCGCCGCGGACGCACCCGGAGGTGCAGGTCGATCTCAACCTCGGCGACCTGCGCATCGGGCGCCGCCGGCGCGGCGTGTTCCACCCGATTGCAACGCTGAAATTCGCCGACGTCGCCTCGGTCTACCTGCTGCGCTCGAAAGATCGCCGCCAGCCGACGCGGCTGTTCCTGCGCATCGGCGACGGCGAGGATTCGATCGAGATCGCCGAGGGTCCGGCCTGGCGGCTCGAACGTCTGCGCCAGCGGCTGGTTGCCGACCTGTCGCCGGTGGCACCGAAGACGCAGGCCGACGTGCTGGTGCTTGCCGGCGCGCGCCGCCCCCGGCTGCGGGCGGCGGGCTGAGCCCGCGGGGCGCCGGCCGGCCGCGGTGCCCCGGCGCGCTTTTGTTTGCGCATTGACGGCGCAAAGGCTATTTCCCCCTCCAGACCGAAACGAGGAGGGGCCATGAGCCGTGCATTCCTTTTCCCCGGACAGGGGGCGCAGACCATCGGCATGGGCAAGGCGCTTGCCGATGCCTACCCGGCCGCGAAGGCGGTGTTCGACGAGGTGGACGAGGCGCTGGGCGAAAAGCTCAGCACCCTGATCTGGGAGGGCGAGCCCGACGAACTCACCCTGACGCGCAATGCCCAGCCGGCCCTGATGGCCACGTCGCTGGCGGCGATGCGCGCGCTCGAGGCCGAGGGCGTTTCGGTCGAGGCGGCGGCCTTCGTCGCCGGCCATTCGCTGGGCGAATATTCGGCCCTCGCCGCCGCCGGCGCGCTGACGGTGGCCGATACGGCGCGGCTCCTGCGCATCCGGGGCGACGCGATGCAGCGGGCGGTGCCGGTGGGCGTCGGGGCGATGGCGGCGCTGCTCGGGCTCGACTTCGACACCGTGCGCGAGATCGCCGAAGAGGCGGCCCAGGGCGAGGTGTGCCAGGCGGCGAACGACAACGACCCGGGGCAGGTGGTGATCTCGGGCCACAAGGCGGCGGTCGAGCGGGCGATCGAGCTCGCCAAGGCCCGCGGCGCGCGCCGGGCGGTGCTGCTGCCGGTGTCCGCCCCCTTCCATTGCGCGCTGATGGAACCGGCGGCCGAGGCGATGGCCGAGGCGCTTTCGACGGTGAACATCGAGCGCCCGAAGGTGCCGCTGGTGGCCAATGTGCGCGCCGCGGCGGTGTCGGACCCGACGACCATCCGCGCGCTGCTGGTCGAGCAGGTGACCGGCTCGGTGCGCTGGCGCGAAAGCGTGCTGTTCATGGCCGCCGAGGGGGTCACCGAAACATGGGAAATCGGCGCCGGCAAGGCGCTCACCGGCATGGTGCGGCGCATCGACAAGTCGATCGCGACGCGCACCATCGGCACGCCCGACGAGGTGAAGGCGGCGGCGGCGTCGTTGCACGACTAGGGCGGGCGGCGGCGCGGCGCCGGGGCGGGGCAAACGGCCCGCGCCCCCTTGCGGCGCCCGCGGCCCGTGCAGCAGGATCTTGAAAGGAAAAGGCATGTTCGATCTGACAGGAAAGACGGCGCTGGTCACCGGCGCATCGGGGGGTATCGGTGGGGCGATCGCCCGCGCGCTGCACGGGGCGGGGGCGACCGTCGGCCTTTCGGGCACCCGCGAGGCGCCGCTCGAGGCGCTGGCCGGCGAGCTTGGCGCGCGCGCCCATGTGCTGCCCTGCGATCTGTCCGATCCGGCGGCGGTCGATGCCCTGCCGAAACGCGCCGTCGAGGCCATGGGCAGCCTCGACATTCTGGTCAACAACGCCGGCATCACCCGCGACAACGTGTTCATGCGGATGTCGGACGAGGACTGGCAGAAGGTGCTCGACGTGAACCTCACCGCCACCATGCGCCTGTGCCGCGGCGCCATCCGCGGGATGATGAAGGCGCGCTGGGGCCGGATCATCAACGTCACCTCGGTGGTGGGCGCCATCGGCAACCCGGGGCAGGCGAACTATGCCGCCTCGAAGGCGGGGATCACCGGCATGACAAAGTCGATCGCCTACGAGGTCGCCTCGCGCGGGATCACCGCCAACTGCGTCGCCCCCGGCTTCGTCGCCACCCCGATGACCGACGGGCTCACCGATGCCCAGAAAGAGGCGATCTACGTCAAGATCCCCGCCGCGCGGATGGGAACGCCCGAGGAAGTGGCCGGCGCGGTGCTCTACCTCGCCTCGCCCGAGGCCGGCTACGTCACCGGCGCGACGCTGCACGTCAACGGCGGCATGGCGATGCTCTGACCCGTCCCGGGCGGGCATGATCCGCCCTTGTGCTGACCATTGGGACAAATCGTTTGCGCCGGGGGCACTTTGTGCTATAGGGCGGCGCAGGTTCTGGCCCCGCACGGGGCACGTCCGGCCTGCCCGGAACATGCGAAGGCTCCTCTCAGAGGGCCGCAAAACAAGGCCAAGCGCCTGAAAACGTGAGGATTGAACATGAGCGACGTTGCAGATCGCGTTAAGAAAATTGTTGTCGAGCATCTCGGCGTGGACGAGGACAAGGTCGTGGAATCGGCCTCGTTCATCGACGATCTCGGCGCCGACAGCCTCGACACCGTCGAGCTGGTCATGGCCTTCGAGGAAGAGTTCGGCATCGAGATTCCCGATGACGCCGCCGAGGGCATCCAGACCTTCGGCGACGCGGTGAAATTCATTTCCGAGGCCATCTGAGCCCGCAACCGCTCGCAAAACCCATGGGTTTGGAACGGCGTCCCGACGGGGCGCCGTTTTTTCGTGTTTCGTCCCGGCGATTCGCCCCCTTGTGCGCCGAGGCGGAACCGCGTTCCGGTTTCGGTCGCGCTCCCGGTCTGCCATTCCGTCCGCGCTCGCACCTTCGGGCCGACTTTTCGGTGCCCCCCGCGCTATCAAGGCGCAAACGAACGCAGGAGGCGCAGATGGCCCTTGATGATGCAGAACCGGTGGCGGTTGCCCCCGAAACCGTGGCCCGCTGGCTGGAGGCCGGCGAGGTGGTGCTGGTCGACGTGCGCGAGACCCGTGAATACGACCTCGAGCACATTGCCGGGGCGCTTTTGATGCCGCTCTCCGAACTCGATGCCGAGGTCTTCCCGGTGCTGACCGACAAGCCGCTGGTTCTGCATTGCGCCATCGGCAAGCGCTCGGCGGCGGCGGGGCGGATGCTGCTGAAGGCCGGCCACGGCAAGGTGCTGCACATGGAGGGCGGGCTGACCGCCTGGAAAGCGGCTGGCCTGCCGGTCGAGGAGGCGATCGCGCCGACGGCGGATGAAGAAAAGGTCGCCCCGCTCTTTCTCTGCCCGACGCCGGGCGCGGTGCTGCGCGAGGAATATCTCGAGCCTGCCGGCCTTTCCCCGGCCGAGCTTGCCGCGGCGATCGGCGTTGCCGTTTCCACCGTGGAGCGGCTGCTGTCGGGCGAGCGGGCGGTGGACGCGGAATTGTCGTTGCGGCTGGCGCGCTATTTCTCGACGGCGGCCGATTTCTGGCTGCAGGTGCAGATCGAGCACGACATCGAACGCACCCGCCATGCCCTCGGCGAGACCATCCGCGCCGCGGTGCGCCCGCGCGCGGCCTGAGGGCGTGCTCCGGCTGGCCGGCCAGTGCTGCGTCCTCGGGGGCGCGGCGTGAAACCAGGCGGGAACGGCCAAGGCGGCGACGGTAGGATCATGCGTGGATTTCCGGGAATCGGGAGTCGCAGGGGTCGGCGTATCCCCGCGGGGTGGAAACTCACCAGACGAACGCCTGCCCGCGTTCCGGGCGGTGCGTCTGCTTCGCCGCGCGCAGGCGGCGCGGTTTCGAAACGGTAAAGGAATCTACGAATCTAGATTCGTGTGGGTCGGCGGAGCGCGTGGGTCCGGGCAAGGGCGGATCCTTGGCCGGCGTCGCGATGGGCCCACAGGCTTCTGCGGCGAAGCCTCACCCGCCGCCCTTCGAGAATCGGGACCTCCGCATGCTCACGGAATCCAGGAATCTGGATTCGTGTGGTTCCCGGGGAAGGGGTGACGGTCCTTTGCCTGCGTCAAGACGGACCCGGAGCATTTTCGAGATATGTCTCACCCGCTGCCTGTTGGCCGGTCACTGTTTCGGAGGGGACAAGGAATCCAGGAATCTAGATTCGCATGGATTGTGGCGATTCCGGCATTATTCCAAGGGATTGCGGGTATGTTCCCTGACGGCTGGTAGCGTCCGGGCGAGGGGGCGGCCGGCGCCGTCGAGGCCAGGGCTTCGGCGGCGAACCGGCCGGCGGGGTGCAATGAAGGCGCGGTGCGCCTAGGCACTGGCAGTGCGGGCGCGGTGTCAACCGTGCCGGGCGCGTTGCCCCATTTCCGATGGCAGACCTCGCTGCCGGTTTCAAAGCCCGCGCTGACAGTTCGGCCCCGGCCCGCCGGCCGCGACCGGGGCAGCACCCGGCCCGCGCCGTCAGTCTTTCGTGAATACCCGGCGGGGGCGATGGCAGAAACATTCCGCCGGCCCGCTTTCGCGGATCAGGATCGGTTCGGTGATCTCGATGCCCCAGTCCTCCATCCACAACCCGGGCATGAAATGGAAGGTCATCCCCGGGGCGAGCACGGTTTCGTCTTCCTCGCGCAGCGAGATCGTCCGCTCGCCCCAGTCGGGCGGATAGCTCAGCCCGATCGGATAACCGCAGCGGGCGCCGCGTTCGATCCCGGCCTTCTCGAGTTCGGCGCCGAGGGCGCGGGCCACGTCGCAGGCGCGGTTGCCGGCCCGGGCCGCCTCCAGCCCGGCCTCGAGCCCGGCCACCAGCGCTGCCTCGGCCCGCCGCATCGCCTCGGGCATCCGGCCGAAGAAGATCGTCCGGCAAAAGGGCGTGTGGTAGCGCCGGTAGACGCCGGCCAGTTCGAAGAAGGTCGCCTCGCCCCGGCGGAGCGGCGCGCCGTTCCATGTCAGGTGCGGCGCCGAGGCGTCGGCCCCCGAGGGCACCATCGGCACGATGGCCGGGTAGTCGCCCCAGTCCTCTCCGACGCCGCGCACCGCGTCGCGCAGGATCTCGGCCACGAGGTCGTTCTTGCGCATCCCCGGCTCGGCGCGGGCCAGCACGCCATCGACCATCTTCTCGGCAATCCGCGCCGCCTTGCGCATGAAGGCCAGTTCTTCCTCCGACTTCACCGCCCGCTGCCAGTTGACCAGCGCCGTGGCATCGATCAGGCGGGCCTTCGGCAGCGCCTCGCGCAGGGTCAGATAGGCCTTTGCCGAGAAATAGTAGTTTTCCATCTCGACGCCGATGCGCGCAGCCTCGAGGCCGAGCTCGGCGAGGACGCCCGCAAGGTGCTGCATCGGGTGGCGGGTGTTCGACTGCACATAGCCGTCGTCATAGGGGCGCAGGCTCTCGGGGCGAAGCCAGGCGGTGCGCCGCGCCCCGTTGGCATCCATCGCCCGGCCCCACCAGAGGGGTTCGCCCTCGTGGGTCAAGATCACCCCCTGATGGACATAGAACGACCAGCCGTCATAGCCGGTGAGCCATGCCATGTTCGACGGATCCTCGATGAACAGCGCATCGAGCCCGCGCGCCGCCATCTCGGCGCGGGTGAGGGCGAGGCGGCGGGCATATTCGGCCGCAGAGAAGGGGGCGGGACCGTTTTCCATCAGGCGATCTCGCTCGGTCGGGTGGCAAAGAGCCGGCCCGGGCCGGGGGTGGCGCCGAGGCCGGCAAGGTGCAGCATGTGCCAGATCAGCGCCAGGTTCGAGCTGATCACCGGCAGGCCGAGGCGCGCCTCGAGCGCGTCGATGATCCCGAAGCTGCGCAGGTTGGTGCAGGAGACGAACACCGCGTCGACCGCCTGCCCGCTGGCCACCGTCTCGGCCCCGGCGGCGACGGCGGCTTCGGTGATGCGGGCCACGTCCGGGTCGTGCCCGACGTCGAACGAGCCTTCGGCCACGGTCTCGACCCCGGCACGGGCGAGATGGGCGCGCATCGGCGCCGTCACCGAGGCGACATAGGGCGAGACATAGGCGATGCGCCGGGCGCCCAGCGCCTTCAGGGCGGTCTCGACGGCGGTGATCGGGTTTGTCACGCGGGCGCCGGGCAGGGGGCCGTTGACCAGCTCGGCCACGCGCTCCGGGCCGATCACCGTCGCCCCCGAGGTGCAGCCATAGCCGACGACATCGACATGGCCGGGCAGAAGCGCCGCGGCGGCGGGCAGGTGTTCGGCCATGGTGGCGAGGGTTTCGGGCGTGACCTCGGCCAGCGAGGGAATGCGGCTGTGCAGGAGCCGGATGCCGGCGGGGGTGCAGATCTGCGCCGCTTCCGGCTCGAGGCTCTCGTCGGTCGAAAGCACGATCAGCGCGAGCGTGTTGTCGGGGGCATCGAAGGCGGGGGAAAGGCGCTGGCTCATGTCACCACGATCTCCTCTGGCGCACGTTCGGTGAGCAGCTCGGGCGGGCCGTCGGTGATCACGATGTTTTCCTCGCTGACCATCATCCGGCCGCCGGCAAGGGCGAGCGAGGGCTCGAGGGTCATCACCATGCCGGGCTCGAGCACGGTTTCGTCATGGGGGGCGATCGAGGGCCATTCGGTGAGGCGCAGCCCGAGGCCATGGCCAAGGCGGCCGATGTCGGAG
>RFKM01000054.1 GCA_003694465.1 Alphaproteobacteria bacterium | reverse complement strand
GCCTACAACTATTCGGCCCACGGCCCGATCCTGCCGATCGGCGCCGACGTGCTGGCCCTGACGCCGATTGCCGCCTACCGGCCGCGGCGCTGGCGCGGGGCGCTGCTGCCGAAGCTGGCGAAGGTGCGCATCGAGGTGCTCGAGCCGGAAAAGCGCCCGGTGATGGCCGATGCCGACGGCCACCCGGCGGGCAACATCCTTGCCGTCGAGGTGGCCACCGCCACCGAGATCGAACATCGGGTGATGTTCGACCCGGGCCACGGCCTTGAAGAGCGGCTGATCCGCGAACAATTCGTCTGAGCCAGAGCATGTCGCGTTGAGTCGATTTCAGTGGCCCGGGGCGCAGAGCGGCCCGGGCATGCGCCCGCCCGCCCCCACGGCGGGCGCATTCGCGCCCACCCGGGCGGCCGCATGCCCCGAGTTCCGCCAACCTTCGAATCCGATCCGGGGAGACATGCTCGAGAACGGCCGTCGCAGCGCGGGAGAATGGCTCAGCCGTCTTTTCCGTTTCCGTCGCCGTTCTCGGCCCACTGGGCGCGTTTGCGGTAAAGCGTCGACGGGGCGACCTGCAGCACCCGCGCCGCCGCCGGAACGGAATTGTCCATCGCCCGGATCGTCGCCTCGACGACCCGCTCCTCGATCTCGTCGAGGCTGCGCCCGAGCAACCCGGCGGCGAAGAGCGGGGCGTCGTCGGGCCCGGGGCTCTGCCCCAGCGAGGCGGCGAGTGCCGCGGTCAGGCGCTCGGCGGTGAGCGGCAGGAACAGGCAGCCCCGCGCGCCCTTGCGCATCGCCCGCACCGCCCGCTCGACCTCCTGGTGGCTGGCCAGCACCAGCACCCGGGGCGGACCAGGGCGGGCAAGGGCCTCTTCGATGATCGGCACCGTCGCCTCGGACCCGAGGGCGAGCGGGGTGAGAACGATGTCTGGGGCATCGTCCTCGAGACGCGCGCGCGCCTCGTCCATCGAGGTGGCGTCGATGCGCAGGATGCCAAGGTCGGAAAAGGGCGCGCCGGGAATCTCGCCTTCCCGCCCGGGTGCGGTCACGACAAGCGCCTTCGGCCTGCCCCCGCCCCCGGGGCCCGATCCGGCCCGCGGGAAATGATCGTACGCCAAACTGTGCCCCCGTTACGAAACCGCGCCCACTGCATGGGCGTGCCCGTGCACGATACCGCAGCTCTCGGGCTTTCGGCCATGCGCAAGGCTCGCCCGATCGCGAAAAGCACTGTTTCCAAGAGAGAAACAGGGACAGGAAAAAGGGCGGCCCGTGGTGGGCCGCCCCCGGTGATTGGCGTGTTTGGCGCTTGTCCGCTGTCAGTCCTTGGCGTAGCCGAGGGTCTGCAGCGCGGCGCGGATCTCGTCGAGGATCGCCGGGTCGTCGATGGTCGCCGGCATCTTGAAGCTCTTGCCGTCGGCGATCGAGACCATCGTGCCGCGCAGGATCTTGCCCGAGCGCGTCTTCGGCAGACGATCGACGACGACCGCCAGCTTGAAGGCGGCGACGGGGCCGATCTTCTCGCGCACGAGGGCGATGCATTCCGAAACGACATCCTGCGGGGCGCGTTCGGAGCCGGCGTTGAGGCACAGAAGACCCAGCGGCAGTTGCCCCTTCAGCTCGTCCGAAACCCCGATCACCGCGCATTCGGCCACGTCCGGGTGGCTGGCGAGAACCTCTTCCATCGCCCCGGTCGAAAGCCGGTGCCCGGCAACGTTGATCACGTCATCGGTGCGCGCCATGATGAAGAGATAGCCGTCTTCGTCCTTGTAGCCGGCATCGCCGGTTTCGTAGTAGCCGGGGAAGGTGGTGAGGTAGGATTTCACGAAACGCTCCTCGGCATTCCAGAGCGTCGGCAGGGTGCCCGGCGGCAGCGGCAGCTTGATGGCGATGGCGCCCAGCTCGCCCGGGGGCAGGTCGTGGCCGCCTTCGTCGAGGATGTGCACGTCATAGCCCGGCATCGGCACAGAGGGCGAGCCGAGCTTCACCGGCAGCTGCTCGATGCCCAGCGGGTTGGCGGCGATGGCATAGCCGGTTTCGGTCTGCCACCAGTGGTCGATCACCGGCACCTTCAGGTGCTCCTGCGCCCACAGGATGGTGTCGGGGTCGGCGCGCTCGCCGGCGAGGAACACCGCCCGCAGGCCCGAGAGGTCGTATTTCTTCACGAAATCGCCGTCCGGGTCTTGCCGCTTGACCGCCCGGAAGGCGGTGGGAGCGGTGAAGAAGCTCTTGACGTCATGCTCCGAGATCACCCGCCAGAAGGTGCCGGCGTCGGGCGTGCCGACCGGCTTGCCCTCGAAGACGATGGTGGTGTTGCCGTGCACCAGCGGGCCGTAGCAGATGTAGCTGTGCCCGACGACCCAGCCCACGTCGGAGGCCGCCCAGAACACCTCGCCCGGGTCGACATTGTAGATGTTCTTCATCGTCCAGTTCAGCGCCACGAGATGGCCGCCGGTGTGGCGCACGACGCCCTTCGGCTGGCCGGTGGTGCCGGAGGTGTAGAGAATGTAGACCGGGTGGTTGCCCTCCACCGGCACGCAGTCGACCGGATCGGCGGCCTCGACCTCGGTCCAGTCGATGTCATAGCCCGCCTTGAGCTCGACGGGGTGCTCCTCGCGTTGCAGGATGACGGTGAATTCGGGCTTGGCGCTGGCCATCTCGATGGCGCCGTCGAGCAGCGGCTTGTAGGGCACGATGCGGTTGGGCTCGAGGCCGCAGCTGGCGGCGATCACCGCCTTGGGGGCGGCGTCGTCGATGCGCACGGCCAGTTCGTTCGAGGCAAAGCCGCCGAAGACGACCGAGTGAATGGCCCCGATCCGGGTAACCGCCAGCATCGCCACCAGCGCCTCGGGCACCATCGGCATGTAGATGATCACCCGGTCGCCCTTGCCGATGCCGCGGGCGGCCAGCCCGCCGGCAAAGCGCGCGACGCGCTCTTGCAGTTCGGCATAGGTGATCTTCTGTTTGCGGCCGGTGATCGGGCTGTCGTAGATGATCGCCACCTGCTCGCCGCGGCCGTTCTCGACGTGGCGGTCAACGGCGTTCCAGCAGGTGTTGACCATGCCGTCGGAGAACCACTCGTAAAGGGGGGCGCGTTCGTCGAACAGCGCGCGCGAGGGTTTCTTCACCCAGTCGATGGCCTCGGCGGCGTCCATCCAGAATTTTTCCGGGTCGGCCTGCCAGCTTGCATAGACGTCCTTGTATCCCATCGGGTCCTCCTCCAAATCCGCTGCATTTTGTTACGGAGCGCGGGGGCAGGGTGCAAGAATATTGCTGCACCGCCGCGACCGGTGGGCGAAAAACTTGCAATCCGGGCTCGGTTTCGCCTGCAAAGTTTTGCAAACCCCGCGTTTCTATGCAGGAATCCGGCGCGGTGCGCGACAGTTTGCAAATTGGCCTTGGCGGCCTTGCAAACAGGCCGACTCAAGGCGGGAATCGCTTCCGGGGTTGCGCGCGGGCGCCGGCTTGGGCACCCTTCGGCCAGTGTTTCGAGGATTTCGAGGATGTCCCTTCGCCCGTCTTTGCCGCTGCTTGCCGTTTTCGCCTTCTGCGCCGGCGCGCTGACCGGGGCTGGCGGTGCCGTGGCCGGGGCATGGGAAATGCTCGCGGGGGAGGGTGGCACGGCGGGCGCGCGGGTTTGCGAAGACCCTGCCGAGAGCGGGGCGGCGCCGGCCTGCCTTGCCCTGACCTGCACCGGAGATGCGCCGCTGCATTACGAGATCCGCCTGCCCGCCTCGGCCGGAAGCGCGCCGCCGCCGGACCGGCTCGCCGCCGAATTCTCGGTCGATGGCCGTGCGGCCGGGCTCCTGCTGTTCGAGCCCGTGCGAGATGCGCCCGCCCCCGGGCCGGCGGAAGCGGCGAGGTCCGGTGAGGCCGATTCCGAGCCGATGGCCGATGCTCCCGTTGCCGACGCCGCGACGAAGGGCGAGGCCGAGATGCCGGGAAGTGAAGGCGCCGCCACGGAGGAGGGCGAAGAGGGGCGCGTCCTGACCCTTGCCGCGCCCTACGATCCGCGCCTGCATGCGCCGCTCATCGGCCAGCTGCGCCGGGGCAACCGCGCCCGCCTTACCTTGCAGGATCCGGCCGGGGCGCGGGTGCTCGACCTTTCGCTGCGCGGCTCGTCGCGCACGCTGGCGGCGGTGCTCTCCACCTGTCCCGCGCCCGAGCGCCCGGTGGGCGACCCCGCCGCCGCCGTGCTCGATCAGATCATCCGCGAATGCGGCGAAATCGGCGGCAGCGTCGCCATGGAGCCGGGCTTCGAGCGCCGCGAAGACCTCGACGGCGACGGCCGCGAAGACGTGGTCATCGACTATGCCGCCGCCGTCTGCTCGAAGATGCACTCGCTCTATTGCGGCTCGGGCGGCTGCACGGTGGGCTTCTTCCTTGCCCGTGACGGGGGCTTTCGTCGCATCTTCAGCGGCGTGATTCGCGGCTATGCCGTCCGGCCCGGGGGCGTTTTGGCGCTCGACCTGCACGGAAGCGCCTGCGGGCTTTACGGCTTCGAGGCCTGCCGCAAGGAATTCCGCATTGCCGATGACAGCTTCGCGCTGGTGGCCGAATATGCCGGCGCCGAGGCCGAGGCCCGGATGGCGGCGGACCGTGCCCGGGCGGGAGGCAAGCCCGGCGATCTCGCCCAGGCCGCCCCGAAGCAGGACAGCGCCGCGGCGAAAGCCGGCGAGTCGGAGCCAAAGGCAGGCGGGGCAGAGGTGCCGGCGCCAACCCTCACGCCGTCGGCGGGCGAAAGCCTGCCGTCCGATCTCGGGCAAGGG
>RFKM01000053.1 GCA_003694465.1 Alphaproteobacteria bacterium | reverse complement strand
TTGCCATGGCGCGCTCGAAGGCGTTCCTGTTCTCTGGGGTCGAGATCCGCTGGAAATGCGAGATCGAAGACGGCGAGACCCCGCGCGAGGCGGTGTTTCACTTCCCGGGCGGGCTGGCCGACTATCTCAAGGAAAGCCTCGAGGGCGTCAGCACCTATTCGGAGGGCGGCTTTCACGGCAAGGTGGAGTTTCGCGAGAAATTCGGCGAGCCCGGCTATGTCGAATGGGCGATCAACTGGACGCCGGCGCGCGACGGCTTCATCCAGTCGTATTGCAACACCGTTCCGACCCCGGAGGGCGGCACCCATGTGCAGGGGTTCTGGGCGGCGATCCTGAAGGGGATCAAGGCCTATGGCGAGCTGGTCGGCAACCGCAAGGCGGCCCAGATCACCCGCGAGGACCTGATGGCCGGGGGGTGCGCGCTGGTTTCGACCTTCATCGCCGATCCGGCCTTCGTCGGCCAGACGAAGGACAGGCTTTCGACGGAATCGGCGGCGCGCATGGTCGAGGGCGCGGTGCGCGATCATTTCGACCACTGGCTGGCGTCGGATTCCAAAAGCGCCGGGGCGATTCTCGATTTCCTGGTGCTCAGGGCCGAAGAGCGGCTGCGGCGCCGGCAGGAGAAGGAAACCGCCCGCAAGTCGGCCACCAAGAAGCTGCGCCTGCCGGGCAAGCTCGTCGACTGCTCGGCAACCGGGCGCGAGGGCACGGAGCTGTTCATCGTCGAGGGTGATTCCGCCGGCGGCTCGGCGAAAATGGCGCGCGACCGGCGCACCCAGGCGCTTCTGCCGCTGCGCGGGAAGATCCTGAATGTGCTCGGCGCGGCCTCCTCGAAGCTCGGATCGAACGCGGAAATATCGGATTTGTGTCAGGCGCTCGGGGTGGGCATGGGCACGAAGTTCCGTCTCGACGACCTGCGCTACGAGAAGATCATCATCATGACCGATGCCGATGTCGACGGCGCCCATATCGCCTCGCTCCTGATGACCTTCTTCTTCACCCAGATGCGCCCGCTGATCGACCACGGCCACCTCTACCTCGCCTGCCCGCCGCTCTACCGGCTGACGCAGGGGGCGCGGCGGGTCTATGTCGCCGACGATGCCGAAAAGGATGCCTGGCTCGAACGGGGCCTCGGCGGCAAGGGCAAGATCGACGTGCAGCGATTCAAGGGCCTCGGCGAGATGGATGCCAAGGACCTCAAGGAAACCACCATGGACCCGAAGAGCCGCAAGCTGATCCGGGTGACGATCGACGAGGACGAACCGGGCGAGACGGGCGATCTGGTGGAGCGGCTGATGGGCAAGAAGCCGGAGCTCAGGTTCCAGTATATCCAGGAAAACGCGCGGTTCGTCGAGGAGCTGGATATCTAGGGCGCGCACGGGACGGGCGGCCGGTCGGCCTCGGGAGCCATCCGAATCCAGGAATCTGGATTCGTGGATTCCCAAGCGGCTCATTGGTCGTGCCGGCGGGCGCTGACCACCTCGCTTCTCCCGGTGCATTTCTTTCCCGGAATTGATCCCGATCAGGGAAACGGCCCGTGAATCGTGCATCCTTCCCGGTGTGAAGGGGCAGCCGCGGCCTTGCGGCGGCCCGGACTGGAGGCGTGGAATGGACGCGAAGGCACGGCCCGCAGCGGTTCTGGAAGGTGGCGAGGCGCTTGATGCGCTCATCGCGGCGCTGGCGAGCGAGGGGCGGGCGGTGCTCGGGCCGGTCGCGCGCGACGGGGCAATCGTGCTCGACAAAATCTCGCACGCCGATGATCTGCCCCGCGGCTGGGTCGATGAGCAATCTGCCGGGCATTACCGGCTTCGGCGCGAGGGCGAGGCGTATTTCGGCGCCACTCTCGGCCCGCAGGGCTGGAAGCGGGTGCTTCATCCGCCGCGCCAGAGCCTGTGGAAAACCACCGGCGAGGGCGCGCAGACCGAGATCGTCCCGACGCCGCCGGATTTCACGCCCCGCGCCCTGATCGGCGTGCGCGCCTGCGAGCTTGCCGCCATCGCCGTGCAGGACCGGGTCTTTACCGAAGGCCCCTATGCCGATCCGCATTATGCCGCCCGGCGGGACGGACTTTTCATCGTTGCCGTCAACTGCACCCGCGCCGCCGAAACCTGCTTCTGCGTCTCGATGGGCACCGGCCCGCGCGCCCGCACCGGCTTCGATCTGGCCCTGACCGAGCTGGACGACGGGCGCTTTCTGGCCGAGGCGGGAAGCGATGCCGGGCAGGCCCTGCTCGACCGGCTCGAAACCGGCCCGGCCGATGAGGCCACCCGCGCCGAGGCCGAGGCGGCGATCGCCCGCGCGGCGCGCCAGAGCCGGTCGATCGACACCCGCGGCCTTCCCGAGCTGCTCAAGTCGGTGCCCGACCATCCGCGCTGGTCCGAGGTGGCCGGGCGCTGCCTCAACTGCGCCAACTGCACCCTCGTCTGCCCCACCTGCTTTTGCACCACCGTCGAGGAGGCGAGCGCCCTCGACGGGCCGGAAACCGAGCGCGTGCGGCGGTGGGATTCGTGCTTCACCACCGATTTCAGCCACATTCACGGCGGGGCGGTGCGCAAGGGGGCCAAGGCGCGGTATCGGCAATGGATGACCCACAAGCTGGCCACGTGGGTCGATCAGTTCGGCACCTCCGGCTGTGTCGGCTGCGGGCGCTGCATCAGCTGGTGCCCGGCCGGCATCGACATCACCGAGGAAGCCGCCGCCATCCGCAGCGAAGGAGGGCACGATGCCGATTCACGGTCTTGAGCCGCTGCTGAACGCGCACCCGCTGTTCCGGGGCATGCCCGAGGCTTTCCTGAAGGCGGTGGCGGGATGCGCCCGCAACGTCGTCTTCGAGGCCGGAACGCCCCTGTTTCACGAGGGTGAGGCGGCCAACGACATCTTTCTCATCCGCGAGGGGCGGGTCTCGCTCGAGCTCGACATCCCCGGCGCCGGCCCGCGAACCTTCCTGACCGAGGGGCCCGGCGGGGTGATCGGCCTGTCGTGGCTGGTGCCGCCCTACGTCTGGACCTTCGATGCCCGGGCCCGAAGCCGGGTGCGCGCCGTCGATTTCGACGCGACCTGCCTGCGCGACAAGTGCGATGCCGACCCGGAGCTCGGCTATGCGGTGATGAAACGCTTCATGCCGGTGATCGTGAAACGCCTGCACGACACAAGGCTGCAGATGCTGGACCTCTATCATGCGAAAGGCTGACATGCAGGAAACGCGCTCCCGACCCGACCCGATGGTGCCGGTGCTGGCGAAAGTCCTGCGGCGGGTGCCGGAGCTGCCCGATACCGTGACCCTCGAGATCGAGGCGCCGGGTTGGGAAGGTTTCGCCCCCGGCCAGTTCAACATGCTCAGCGTCTTCGGGGTCGGGGAGATCCCGATCTCGATTTCCGGGGCGCCCGCGTCCACCGGCTCGATCGTGCACACGATCCGCGATGTCGGGCCGGTCAGCCATGCGCTTGCCGGGCTTCGGCAGGGGGCGGTGCTGGGCCTGCGCGGGCCCTTTGGCACGCCCTGGCCGGTCGCGGCGGCCCGCGGGCGCGACGTCGTCATCGTTTCGGGCGGGCTGGGGCTCGCGCCGGTGCGCCCGATCC
>RFKM01000052.1 GCA_003694465.1 Alphaproteobacteria bacterium | reverse complement strand
TTCTTCGAATGACCCTGTCGGGCATCGATTCAGCGGGCAAGACCGCCAAACCCTTCGGGCGCGGCAGGCCCTTCATCTCAGCGGCTCGGCGCCCTTGGAAAGGGGATACACCCTGTCCGGCAGGCGCCAAACCGCCGATATTTCGCGCCTGCCGCGCTGTGGATGCGGCAGGAATGGGTCCTGACCCTAGCCGGTGTAATACTTGCTGCCGTAGGCCGCATAGGCCCCGTAATTGCCGCCGTAGCCGTAGCGCTTCATGCCTTTCGGGTCGATCAGCGACAGGACGATACCGGTCACGCTGCGGCCGGCTGTCTCGAACTGGCGCAGCGCGGCGTTGACCTGCTGGCGCGAGGTCGCATCCCATTTCACCGAGAACAGGACGGCATCGACCGACTGGGCGATGATGCGCGCATCGGGCACCACGAGCACCGGCGCCGTGTCGATGATCACCACGTCATAGGCGGCCCGCGCCTCTTCGATGAGCTTGCGGAAGCGATCGGACGAGAACAGGTCGGCGGCGTTCACATGGCTCTTCTCGCCGATCAGCACGTCGGCGCCCAGCGTCTCGGCATGCTGGACCGCCTCCTTGAGGCTGCGTTTGCCGGAGAGGACGGCGAGCATCCCCTCCCGGCTCGGAAAATCGAAATATTCCGAGAAGACGCGGCGGCGAATGTCGCCTTCGATCAGCAAAACCTTCTTGCCCATGCCGACGAAGTTCTGCGCCAGGGCGATCGAGGTCGACGTCTTGCCCTCGCCCGGCAGGGACGAGGTCACCATCACCACCTGTGGCGGATGATCGACGTTGGACAGGACAAGCGAAGTGCGCAGGTTGCGAATCGCCTCGGCCGCGGCCGACGTCGGGTTGGTGGCAAGATAGTCAATGACGCTCCGGCGGGCGCGCAGCGCCACCCGCGGGATCTGGCCGAGCACCGTGTGCCCGGTCTGGGCCTCGACATCTTCTGCCGTGCGGAAGCCCGTGTGCGTCATCTCCCGCAGCACAACCACCCCGGCCCCCGCAATGAGCCCCAGCACCGCCGACAGGGCAAGGATGATATTCTTTTTCGGCGCGGCCGGCGCGCCGGGCAACGCGGCCTCGGACAAAACCCGGCTGTCGGCCTGCTGGAGGCCGGCCTGGGCCGAAGTTTCCTTCAGGCGCGACAGGAAATATTCGTAAAGAAGCCGCGTGGCATCGGCCTCGCGCTGGAGCTGTTCGAGCTTGACGAGGTCTTTCGATTGCTGGTCGTAATTGGCCTCCATGACCTTGATCGACTCTTCGAGGCCCGCCTTCTGTTGCGCGAGCCTGGCAAGCTCGCGTCGTTCACGATCCAACGCAGCACCGAAACGGGCCATGAAGGCCCCATCGGTCATGTCCGCCGCGGCGGAGGAGGTCAGGGCCGGATCGCTTGTTGCCGCGCGCATCGCCTCCCGATCGCCCGAGGCCCGCGCCCGGGCCATGGAGTCGACGCGGGCGCGGCGGGCCTCGATATCGGCCGCGATCCGGTCAAGCCGCTCACGGGTCTCCTTGATCTGCCGGCCAAGGGCGTCGAGCGCTTCCGGCCCGACAAGCCGCGTTTCGGCGGCAAAACTCTTGGCCGCGGCCTCGGCCTTTTCGAGTTCATCCTTCAGGGTCGCGACCCGCCCCGTCAGCCACTTGGTCGCTTTCGCGGTCGCCTCGAACTTCACGTCGATCTGGTCGTTGATGTAGAGATTGGCCAGCGCGTTGGCCAGTTTCGCCGATTTTTCGGGATCCGTCGTCGTGGCAGAGATGTTGAAGACGTAGCTCGACCGGATATTGCTGATGTCGAAGGCCGCCCGCACCCTGTTGACGGTGCTCTCGAAAATCTCCCGTTCGCCGGGCGGCGCGGCGGGGCTCCTCAGGCCCGTGGCCTCGAGCAGGGCGCGCACCGAAAACCTTGCAGCGGGCTGCAGGCTGGCATTGAATTCGGGGTCGTTCACCAGATCCAGCTCGCGGGTGAGCCGGTTCATCAGAGAACGCGAGCGCAGCACCTCGAGCTCGGTGTTGATCGTCGCCTGATCGCCCGACAGGCCCGACATCACGTTCTGCAGATCGACGAACTGCGCCTGCCGGTTTTCCAGCGCCACGGTGGCGTTCGCCCGATATACCGGCGTGGCGAGCCGGTAGGCATAGAGCCCCCCGAGCAACACCCCGGCCAGCAACCCGAGCATGAGCCACAGCTTGCCGCGCCAGAGCGTGCGCAGAAGCTCGAGCAGGTCGATCTCGTCATCGCTGTCGGTCGCCGAGGCGGGCTTGGTGGGTCCGACCCAGTCCCTGCGCAATCCGTCCATCTTTCGGGTTCCCTTCATACCACACCAAGGCCTTGATGGCGGCGGACCAATCGAACCGTGGCAGCACCGTCATAGCACATATGCCCCATGACGCTAATAGATCAGGGCTTCGTCGCCTGCAACAGCTCAGGGTTGAACCAAGCCAGCCGGGCGCTGAAAGCCGAGGTTTCCTTGGCCGCCACAAAGCCGTAGATGTTGGCAGGACCAAGGCCGCCCCGCGCGGCCGGAAGCGGAAGGAATGTCGGGAATGAAGATCGCGGTTGTCGGACTGGGCTATGTCGGATTGTCGAACGCGGTGCTGCTGGCGCAGAACAACAGCGTTGTGGCGGTCGATATTTCGGCCGCGCGCGTGGCGCAGGTCAATGCCCGGACCTGCCCGATCGAGGATGCCGAGCTCGAGGAGTATCTCGCCCATCGCCCGCTCGACCTCTCGGCCACGACCGACCTCGAGGACGCCGTGGGCGGGGCAGAATACGTCGTCGTGGCAACACCCACCGACTATGACCCGCGCGAGAATTTCTTCGACACCTCCAGCGTCGATGCCGTGATCGCCGCCACCCATGCGGCCAATCCGCAAGCGACGATCGTCGTCAAGTCGACCATCCCCGTGGGCTACGTGGCCCGCAAGCGCGCCGAGATCGGCACGGACAACATCATGTTTTCGCCGGAATTCCTGCGCGAGGGGCGGGCGCTTTACGACAACCTCCACCCCAGCCGGATCATCGTCGGAGACACCACGGAACGCGCCCGGCGCTTTGCCGGGCTGCTGGCCGAGGGGGCCGAAGAGGACGACATTCCCACCCTCTTCACCGGCCCGTCCGAGGCCGAGGCGATCAAGCTTTTCGCCAATACCTACCTTGCCATGCGGGTGGCCTTCTTCAACGAGCTCGACAGCTACGCCATGGCCGGCGGCATGGACAGCCGCCAGATCATCGAGGGGGTCGGGCTCGACCCGCGCATCGGCAACCATTACAACAACCCCTCCTTCGGCTACGGCGGCTATTGCCTGCCGAAAGACACCAAGCAGCTGCTCGCCAATTATGCCGAGGTGCCGCAGAACCTGATCCGCGCGATCGTCGATGCCAACACCACGCGCAAGGATTTCCTGGCGATGCAGATCGTCGAGATGCAGCCGAAAGTGGTGGGCGTCTACCGGCTGGTGATGAAGGCCGGCTCGGACAATTTCCGCCAGAGCTCGGTGCAGGGGATCATGAAGCGGATCAAGGCCAAGGGCATCGAGGTGATCGTCTACGAGCCGGTGCTCGAAGAGGAAAGCTTCTTCAACTCGCGGGTGGTGCGCGACCTCGAGGCGTTCAAGGCCGAGGCCGACCTGATTCTCGCCAACCGGATGACCCCGGACATCGAGGACGTCGCCGACAAGGTTTTCACCCGCGACCTGTTCCGCGATAATTGACGGCCCCGCGCGTGGGGCGCAGGGCCGTCGTGCACTTCGCGCCGGCCTCAGCGCCAGCCGCCGCGCCCTTTCATCGGAAAGTCGTCCACGGTCACGGCACCGTCATTGTTGCGGTCGAACCGCTCGAACCATGCCTTGCCGGCCTCGATGAAGGCGTCGCGGCTGATCTGGCCATCGCCACCGAGGCCCATCATGCCGGCGCCGGGGGCCTTGCCGCCGGGGGCCATCATCCCCGGCCCGCCCTGCGGCGCCGGACGACCCTGCGGTGCCTGGCCCCAACCACGGCCCCAACCGTGACCGCCGCCGTGCTCACCGTGCCTCATGCCGCCTTGCGGCCCCCAGCCGGACCCATGGCCCCAGCCATGACCGCCGCCGCGACGTTCGCCGCCGCGCGGGCCGTTGCAATCGTCGCCCGCCGGGCGATCCTGCGCGCCACCCATCGAGCCACGCATCGAATCGCGCATGGCATCGCGCATGGCCGCGAGATCGGCCAGTTCGTCCGGGGTAAGCTGCCCGTTCTCGTCGGCGTCGAAGCTGTCGAACAGATCGCCCCGGCGTGCCAGAGCCTCCTCCAGCGTCACCTTGCCGTCGCCGTCGGTATCCCAGACCGAAAGGAAGTTCTCGCCCGGCACCGGGGCCGAAGCGGCGGGTGCGGCCTGATCCGAAGGCGTGGCCGGCGCCGTCGCCTGGGCGTCCTGCCCCTGGGCCATCAGCGGCAGGGCAGCGGCGAGGATCGCGGCCGAAAGAATGCTCGTGCGTTTCATCGGAAAGTCTCCATTCGTTTTCCGTTTCGTGCCCTTCAAACGGACCGGGGCGACGTTTCCGGCGCGACTGCGGCGCATTGACGCAAAAGGCCCCGCCGAAGCGGGGCCTTCCGGGGTTATCAGTGGCGTTCCGATCAGTTCGGAATCTCGCCCTCGATCCCTTCGACAAAGAAGTTCATGCCGCCAAGGGTGGCATCGTCGGCCACTTCGCCCTCGGCCAGCCACGGCGAGCCGTCCTGCTTGTTGAGCGGGCCGGTGAACGGGTGGTATTCGCCCGAGGCGATCTTGTCGCGCAGGGCTTCGGCCTCGGCCTTCACGTCAGCCGGAACCGCGCTGGAGATCTCGCCGATGCCGACCATGCCGGCGCCGATCCCGTCCCAGGTGAAATCGCTCTCCCAGGTGCCGTCGATCACCGCCTGAACGCGGCGGATGTAATAGGGCGCCCAGACGTCGATGATCGACGAGATCCGCGGCATCGGCGCGAACTCGGCCATGTCGGAGGCCTGCCCGAAGGTATAGACGTTGCCGGCGGCCTGCGCGGCGGCCTGCGGCGCGGTCGAGTCGGTGTGCTGCAGGATCACGTCGGCGCCCTGTTCGATCAGCGCCTTGGCGGCGTCGGCTTCCTTGGCCGGGTCGAACCAGGTGAAGGCCCAGACGATCTTGAACTTGACGTCGGGGTTGACCTTTTTCGCGTGGATATAGGCCGAGTTGATGCCCCGGATCACTTCCGGGATCGGGAACGAGGCGATGTAGCCGATGATGTTCGACTTGGTCATGCGCCCGGCCAGCAGCCCCTCGATGGCGCGCCCTTCGTAGAACCGGGCGGAATAGACGCCCATGTTCTCGCGGGTCTTGTAGCCGGTGGCATGTTCGAACTTCACGTTCGGAAACTTCTCGGCAACGGCGAGCGTTGCATCCATGTAGCCGAAGGAGGTGGTGAAGATGATGTCGGCCCCCGACAGCGCCATCTGGGTGAGCACGCGCTCGGCATCGGCGCCCTCGGGCACGCTTTCCTGCTCGATCAGCTCGACCTTGTCGCCGAAATGCGCCGCCATTTCCATTGCCGCTTCGTGGTGGTGCTGCGACCAGCCGCCGTCATTGGTCGGGCCCACGTAGACGAAGCCGACCTTGACCGGGTCGCCCGCCACGGCGGCTCCGGCGAGCCCCAGGGCCAGGGCAGCGCCCGCCGCGAGTTTTTTCAGGATGTTCATGTCAGTCTTTCTCCCTGCTGGTTTCATCGGGTCTGGTATTCATCGGCCCGCGCCGCCGGCGCAGGTTGGTTTCGCTCTCCAGAAGCGCCGTGGTCACGATCGCCGCCGGAACCGCGACGATGCCGAGGCCGAGAAACAGGACGAAGCTGGTGAACACGCGCCCCCCCGCGGTGATCGGCACCATGTCTCCATAGCCCACCGTGGTGAAACTTGCCACCGCCCACCACAGGCTGGTGAGGATCGAGGTAAAGACCTCGGGCTGGGCCTCGTGCTCGAAGATGTAGATGCCGACCGCGCTCACATAGAGGGTCAGCGCCGAGATCACCCCGAAGACGACGAGTTCGCCGCGCACCTGCACCATCGCCTCGACGAGGCGCTCGAGGGAATGAGAGGAGCGGAAAAGCTTGAGAAGCCGCACGAGGCGCAGCGCGCGCACGATCTGCCACTCGGGGGTCAGGAAGGCGATCGCCGGCAGCACCGAGAGCAGATCGACCATCCCCCAGAAGCTCAGCGCATAGCGCAGGGGCCGGGGCGAGGCCCAGAGCCGGACGAGGTATTCGGCGCTGAACAGCACGACGACCAGCACCTCGAAGCCGACGAGAAAATGTTGCAGCGGGGCGGCCACCTCCGGTTCGGTCTCGACGGCGATCGAGACGGCCGAAAGCACGATGAGCCCGTGAATCGCATGGGCAATCCAGCCGCCGAAGCGCGGATGGTGGCCATCGAGAATGTCGATGATCTCGCCTCGTTTCACCACTTCCCCCAACCCGGCGCCGAACGTCAGGACGACGCGAAGAACGACCGCCCCAGCGAGCCCGGCGCGCCATGATGGCCGCGCATCGAGATTACGACCAGCACGAGGATGGTGACAAGATAGGGCGACATCGACAGGTATTCGACCGGAATCGCCACCCCCGCCGCCTGCAGGTTGAGCTGCAGCACCGTCACCCCGCCGAAGAGATAGGCCCCCAGCAGCACCCGCCACGGCCGCCACGAGGCAAAAACGACGATCGCCAGCGCGATCCAGCCCGCGCCCGCCGTCATCCCGTCAACCCATTGCGGCACCCGCACGAGGCTCACATAAGCCCCCCCGAGCCCGGCCATCGCCCCGCCGAAAAGGATCGCGCCAAAACGCACCGGCACGACCTTGTAGCCCAGCGCATGGGCGGCGTCGTGGTTCTCGCCCACCGCGCGCAGCACCAGCCCGCCGCGGCTGAAACGCAGCCAGGCCCAGACCGCCACCACCATGACCAGCGAGAGATAGACCACCGGATCGTGGCGGAACAGGATCGGGCCGAGCACCGGAAGATCGGCCAGCATCGGGATTTCGGCCCGCGCGAGCGACGGCGCCTTCATCCCCTCGAACGACTTGCCGATCAGCGACGAAAGCCCGAGGCCAAAGAGCGTCAGGGCAAGCCCCGTCGCCACCTGGTTCGACTTCAGGAACTGGGTGATGAGGCCGAACAGAAGGCTCAGCCCCGCCCCCGCCAGAGCCGCCGCCAAGAAGCCCAGCGCCGGGCTG
>RFKM01000005.1 GCA_003694465.1 Alphaproteobacteria bacterium | reverse complement strand
GGCGCTGCTGAAGGGCGACGGGGCGGTCGATGTCGATGCCGCCCATGGAAGCGTCCGCCCCGACAGCGTGGCGAAAATCCTGCTCACCTCCGGCTCGACCTCCGCGCCGAAGGGGGTGCCGACGACTCACCGGATGATGTGCACCAACCAGACGATGATCGCCGATGCGCTGCCCTTCGTCGCCGAGCGCCCGCCGGTGCTGGTCGACTGGTTGCCGTGGAACCACGTCTTCGGCGGGTCGCACAATTTCAACCTCGTGCTTGCCAACGGCGGCACCCTTTACATCGACGACGGCAAGCCGGTGCCGGCGCTGGTCGGGCGCACGATCGAGAACCTGTCGATGGTTTCGCCGACGCTTTCGTTCAACGTCCCGCTCGGATTTGCCCAGCTGCTGCCGGCGCTCGAGCGCGACGCGGCCCTGCGTGCCCGCTACTTCGGCGCGCTCGACATGATCTTCTATGCCGGCGCCTCGCTGCCCGAAGATGTCTGGGCGGGGCTGGCCCGCCTTGCCCGGGCCGAACGGGGCGATGTGCCGCTGATGACCTCGTCCTGGGGGCTGACCGAAACCGCCCCGGCGGCGCTCATCCAGCATGAGCCGACCGACCGGCCGGGCATTGTCGGCGTGCCGATGACCGGCCTCGAGGTCAAGCTCGTGCCCGACAGCGCCGCGCCGGAGCGCTTCGAGGTGCGGGTGCGGGGCGAGAGCGTTTTCACGGGCTACCTGAATGCCCCGGACAAGACCGCCGCCGCCTTCGACGACGAGGGATTTTTCATCACCGGCGACGCGATGCGCTTCGTCACCCCCGGTGCGCCCGACCGGGGGCTGCGCTTCGACGGACGGATCGCCGAGGATTTCAAGCTCACGAGCGGCACATGGGTGCGGGCGGGCGAGCTTCGGCTCGAGGTGCTCGGCAGCCTCGGCGGGCTGGCGCAGGATGTGGTGGTCGCCGGCGCCGACCGGGACGAGATCGGAATCCTGATCTTTCCGAACCCCGAGGCGCTGCAATCCGGCGGCTTCAGGCCCGAAAAGGACAACGGCGCGCTGCGCGACGCGGGCCTAGCCGAGGCCATTGCCGACCGCCTCGCGGCGCGCTTTGCGGCGGCGTCGGGCTCGGCCTCGCGGGTGGCGCGAGCGCTGGTCCTCGCCGACCCACCCGACATGGGCGCCGGCGAGATCACCGCCAAGGGCAACCTCAATCCACGCCGGGTGCTCGACTTGCGCGCCGCCCTCGTCGAACGGCTCTATGATGACGCCGACCCGGCCACCATCCTTGTGAAAGGCATGCCATGATCGACCTCTCCCGCCTGCGCGCCATCGACTTTCATACCCACGCCGAAGAGCCCTGCGGCTGCCATGCCGACGATGGCTATGACGACCTGCAAGCCTCGATGGCGCGCTATTTCGGCGCCCCTTGGGAGCATCCGCCGACGGTGCCCGAAACCGCTGCCCATTACCGGGCGCAAGGCATCGCGGCGGTGATCTTCCCGGTCGATGCCGAGCGCGAAACCGGCTACCGGCGCTATGCCAACGAGGAGGTGGCCGCCCTCGCCGCCGAGCACGCCGACGTGCTCATCCCCTTCGCCTCGATCGACCCGTGGAAGGGCAAGATGGGCGTGCGCGAGGCGCGCCGGCTCATCGAGGAGTTTGGCATCAGGGGTTTCAAGTTCCACCCGACGATGCAGGGCTTCTACCCGAACGACCGGATGGCGTATCCGCTTTACGAGGCGATCGAGGAAGCTGGGGCGGTGGCGCTCTTTCATACCGGGCAGACCGGCGTCGGCGCCGGCATGCCCGGGGGCAACGGCATGCGCCTGAAATACTCCAACCCGATGTTCATCGACGATGTGGCGGTGGACTTCCCCGATCTGAAGATCGTTCTCGCCCACCCCTCCTTCCCCTGGCAGGAAGAGGCGCTGGCGGTGGCGACCCACAAGCCCAACGTCCATATCGACCTCTCCGGCTGGAGCCCGAAATATTTCCCGCCGATCCTCGTGCGCTATGCCAACACGCTTCTGCGCCGCAAGGTGCTGTTCGGCTCCGACTGGCCGATGATCTCGCCAGAGCGCTGGCTGGCGGCGTTCGAAAAGATCGACATCCGCGAGGAGGTGCGCCCCGACATTCTCAAGCACAACGCCGTGCGGCTGCTCGGCCTCGAAGCGGGGGACGGAAAGACGCAGTAAAGTGCACAAAACCGGATAATTCCTTGCGACATTAGGCCGCATATGCACGATAAGGCATGAGAGACTCGGCGCTGAATCGGGGAGGTGTGATGTCGGCCGAAGAGTTTTCGCTTTTGCTGTCGGAAATTGCCGCGCGGATCGCCGGCCAGCCGCTCGATGAGGCGCTGGCCCGCTTCCTCAACGCCGAATACCCCCCCGACGGGCCCACGTTCCAGCGCCTCGCCGCCCTCTGTGCCGAGGGCGAGCAGGCGGGCTGGCTGATGGGGCGCGAGGCCGGGGGCATCCGCTTCGGGCGCGCCATCAAGCCGGGCGGGGTGACGGGGCGTTTCAGCGTCGATGTCGTGCGCATGGACAACGTCAAGGGCCCGCAT
>RFKM01000380.1 GCA_003694465.1 Alphaproteobacteria bacterium | reverse complement strand
GCCTTGGGGGCGGCAGTGGGCGCGGCCTCGGCCGGCGTGCGCGGGGCGGAGAGCGCGGCAAATTCCTCGGCGGAAACCAGCGAAACCTCGGTCACCGCCACCGGGGGCGGCTCGCGCCGGGGCAGGATCAGCCCGCCGAACACCAGCCACAGGAGCAGGAGCCCGTGCCCGGCGACGGATATGATGAAGCCCGTGCGCATGTTTCGTGGCCTATTGCCCGTTCATCTCCGGCCCGCCGGTATCGGTCACCAGGCCGATGTTGTTGAACCCCGCGGCATTGAGCGCGCCCATGACCTGGGCCACTTTCTCGTAGGGAACGCGCCCGTCGGCCCTGAGGAAGATCTTGTCGTCGGCGCGCTCGGCGGCAATGGCGCGCAGCTTCGGCACCAGATCCTCGGCGCTGATCTCGGTTTTCATCAGGGTGATCGTGCCCTCGGCGGTGATCGAAACGGTGAGCGGCTCTTCCTCCACCGCCGGCAGCGGGGTGGCGGCGGTTTTCGGCAGCTCGACGGGCACGCCCACCGTCATCAGGGGCGCGGCGACCATGAAGATGATCAGCAGCACCAGCATCACGTCGACCATCGGCGTGATGTTGATCTCGGCCATCAGCGCGCGGTGCCTGCCCCGGCGGCGCCCCCGGCGGGCACGCGGCTTGGCGGATGCGACGTTCCCGGCCATGTCAGAGGTCCAGCTGGCGGCTGAGGATGGTCGAGAACTCGTCGGCGAAGGCCTCCCAGCCGGCGACGATCGCATCGCTGTCGGCGGTGAGCTTGTTGTAGAAGATCAGCGCCGGGATCGCGGCGAGCAGGCCAAGGCCGGTGGCAAACAGCGCCTCGGCGATGCCCGGCGCCACCACCGCGAGGTTGGTGTTCTGCTGCTGGGCGATCTCGATGAAGCTGTGCATGATCCCCCAGACGGTGCCGAAAAGGCCGATGAACGGCGCCGATGAGGCCACCGTCGCCAGAAAGCTCAACCCCCGGTTCAGCTCCTCGGCCTCCTTGGCGATGGCCACGTCCATCGACCGGTCGATCCGGCTTTGCGCGCCGGCGATCAGCCCGCCGTCGGCCCGATGCGAGCGCCGCCATTCCAGCATCCCGGCGGCAAAGACGCGCTCGGCCGAACCTTCCGGGGTCGGGCCGATCGCCTCGAAGAGCTCGTCGAGCGGGTTGCCCGACCAGAAGGCCTCGTCAAAGGCCCGCGAGGCGGCCCGCGCCCGCCGATACTGGATGAATTTCGTCACGATGATCGCCCAAGACCAGATGCTGGCCGCGATCAGCAGCAGCATAACCAGTTTCACGATCAGCGTGGCCCGCAAAAACAGCGCCAGAAACGAGAAGTCGATCTGTTGCGCCAGTGCGAGGGTGTCGGTCTCCATGTTTCTTCGCCTGCCTTGTTCTGCCGTCGCCCGCCGTCTCTTTCGGACGGCTCATGGGCCAGAAATAGCCGATTTCCCCCGCCAAGGCCATGAAAACCGCCGTCCGGGCAAGAGACGGGGCGTTTCAGTGCAGCGACAGGCGGATATTTGCCGGCAGCCGCGCCGGCTGGCCGGTTTCGGTCATCGCCACCAGCGTCACCAGGGCCGAGAACAGCTTCTGCCCTGCCCGCACGACATCCTGCCGCAGGACGATGCGCGCCCCGGTGATCGCCTCGACCGCGGTTTCGACCACCAGCTCGTCGTCGAAGCGGGCCGGGGCGAGGTAATCGGCCTCGAGATGGCGCACGGCAAAGACGATGCCCTCTTCCGCGCGCAGGCGGCGCTGGTCAACGCCGCGGCTGCGCACGAACTCGGTGCGCGCGCGCTCGATGAACTTCAGGTAATTGGCATAATAGACGATGCCGGCCAGATCGGTGTCTTCGTAATAGACGCGCAGGGAAAAGGTGTGGGTCATGGCCATGTCCTAGCGAAGAAGGTCGAATTGCGCCAGCGGCTCGTGAATGGCGCCAGCCTCGCGCAGGTGGGAGCGGTAGAGCGTGAGTTCGCCCCAGGGCGCCGGCGGCAGGGCGAAGCGCCCCTCGAGGGCGAGGAATTCGGCCAGCCGGTTCTGGGCCGTTGGCCCAAGGTCGCGCGGGAAGCGGGCGATGGTCACGTGCGGGCGGAACCGGCGGCGCGCGAGGTCGATGCCCGCCATCCGCGCCGCCCGGGCCACCCGCCCCTGAAGCGGCGCGAGCCCCGCCCCGCCGGCGCCCACGAAGAGCACCGAGGGGCGCCGCCCGCCAAAGAGATCGAGCCCGCGCAATTCGACCTCGGGCGCCGGGGCCGAACGGGCCAGCGCCTCGAGCCCCTCGGCGAGCGCCCGCGCCTCGGCCTCGGAAATCTCGCCGAGAAAGGCCAGCGTCAGGTGCAGGTTCTCCTCGGGCACGGGCCGGCCGACGCCCAGCCCCGCCTGAAGCCGCGACAGGGCCTCGCGCGCCGCCTCGGGCGGGTCGAGCGCGACGAAGGCCCTCACCGCCCCATCCGCGCGAAAAGCCGCAGGGCGTGGGCCGGGTCGGTCGCCGCGGCGGGCAGGACCGGGTCATAGGCGGCGCGGATCAGCGCCGCGATCTCGGGGCGGACGAGGGCGGCGCCGGTGTCGGGATCGGCAACCAGCGGCCCGCTTTCGGCAAAGGCCTCGCTCCCCCAGGCCAGAACCGTCTCGACCGCCTGTGCAAGGGCGATCGTCTCGGCGGGCAGTCGTTCCATCCCGCCCCCCATGCGCACGAAGACGAAGGCCGCCCGGATCGCCCCCTCGGCATCGAACCGGAAGCTGCGGTATTGCGTCGCCTCCGCCGCCTCGAGCCGGGCAACGGTGCCGGCAAGATCGGGGATCATCGCGCCGAGGTTGGCCACATCGAGCAGCTCGGACCAGTCGCGCAGGAAGAACAGCATCAGGTTGGCGCCCAGTTCCGGGTCGGTTTCGGCCATCCGGTGGCCGGCGGCGGCAACCACCGCCTCGATCGCGCCCTTGACGATCGCCAGGGTCTCGTCCTCGACGCCGAAAACCACCGGCGCGATCGGCCGCCCCCAGCGGGCGAAGGCATAGCCGCCCGCGCGCATGAACCGCGCCTGAACCTGCTCCGGTGTCACCTGGCACTCCCTTTTCCTGGGGGAAATACTCCCGCCGGAGGCATAAAAGTTCATCGGCGTGCCCGCAACCGCCGTCGCGCCGTGGATATTTTCAGAAAGGTGAAAGGTCAGGGGCCGAAAAGGTCGTCCTGGCCGGGGGTTTTCGGGGCGTCGAGGCCGAGGTGCGCCCAGGCCTTCTGGCCGAGCATCCGCCCGCGCGGGGTGCGCTGGATCAGCCCCTGCTGGAGCAGGAAAGGCTCGATCACCTCTTCGAGCGCATCGCGGCTTTCCGACAGGGCGGCGGCGAGGGTTTCGATGCCCACCGGGCCGCCGCCGCAATGTTCGGCGATGAAGCGCAGGTAGCGGCGGTCGGCGCCGTCGAGGCCGAGGCGGTCGACCCCGAGGCGGGTGAGGGCAAGGTCGGCGATTTCGCGGGTGATGCGCCCGTCGCCCTCGACCACGGCGAAATCGAGCACCCGGCGCAGGAGCCGGCCGGCGATACGCGGCGTGCCGCGGGCGCGACGGGCGATCTCGCGGGCGCCGCCGGGATCGGCCGGCGCGCCCAGTTTCTCGGCGTTGCGGCGGACGATCTCGTGCAATTCGTCCACCTCGTAGAACTGCAGCCGCACCGGGATGCCGAACCGGTCGCGCAGGGGGGTGGTCAGCAGGCCGAGGCGCGTCGTCGCCCCGACGAGCGTGAAGGGCTGCAGTTCGATCCGGACGGTGCGCGCCGCTGGCCCCTCGCCGATCACGAGGTCGAGCTCGAAATCTTCCATCGCCGGGTAAAGCACCTCTTCCACCACCGGGTTCAGGCGGTGGATCTCGTCGATGAAGAGCACGTCGCCGCGTTCGAGATTGGTCAGGATCGCGGCGAGGTCTCCGGCCTTGGCCAGCACCGGGCCGGACGTCATGCGGAAATTCACCCCCAGTTCGCGGGCGATGATCTGCGCCAGCGTCGTCTTGCCAAGGCCGGGCGGGCCGAAGAAAAGCGCGTGGTCCATCGCTTCGCCACGGGAACGGGCGCTTTCGATGAACACGCGCAGGTTGGCGCGGGCCTCCGCCTGACCGATGAAATCGACAAGGCGCTGCGGGCGCAGGGCGCGGTCATTGTCTTCCGGGCGCGGATCGGGGCGCAGGGTCGGGTCGGGGGTGGTCATGGGCCGAGACTACCCTTTCGGGGCCAGAAGCCGCAATGCCGCGCGGATCAGCGCCTCGGTATCGGCATCGGGTGCCTCGCCGAGGGCGGTGGCCACCGCCGCCGCCGCCTCGGCCGGGGCATAGCCGAGGTTGGACAGCGCCGAGAGGGCCTCGGAGCGGGCCGCCGGGGCGGGCGCGGGGCTCGACGGAACCGGGGCGGGCGCGGCGGGTTCGGCCCCGGGCCCGGC
>RFKM01000379.1 GCA_003694465.1 Alphaproteobacteria bacterium | reverse complement strand
GTCCTTGACCGAACCGATTCGGCGGATGTCCAGCCGCACCGAGGCGTAGAATTTCAGCGCGTTTCCGCCCGAGGTGGTCTCGGGCGACCCGAACATGACGCCGATCTTCATGCGAATCTGGTTGATGAAGATCACCATGCAGTTGGACCGGCTGATCGAGGCGGTGAGCTTGCGCATCGCTTGGCTCATCAGCCGGGCCTGCACGCCGACGCTGGAATCGCCCATGTCGCCCTCGAGTTCCGACTTCGGGGTCAGCGCGGCAACCGAATCGACTACCACCATGCTGACCGCGCCCGAGCGCACCAGCGTATCGACGATCTCCAGCGCCTGCTCGCCGGTGTCGGGCTGGGAAATCAGCAGTTCGTCGAGATTGACGCCGAGCTTGCGGGCATATTGCGGGTCCAGCGCGTGTTCGGCATCGACGAAGGCGCAGATCCCGCCCTTCTTCTGCTCCTCGGCGATGCAGTGCAGGGTCAGCGTCGTCTTGCCCGAGCTTTCCGGCCCGTAGATCTCGATGATCCGGCCCTTGGGAAGGCCGCCGATGCCGAGGGCGATGTCGAGCCCGAGCGAGCCGGTCGAGGTGGCTTCGATCTCGGCCACGGCATTGTTGGCGCCGAGCCGCATGATCGACCCCTTTCCGAACTGGCGTTCAATCTGGGCCAGGGCCGAATCGAGGGCCTTCTGCTTTTCGCCGTCGCGCTTGGTCGTCATGTCGAGTAGATCCGCCGTTGCCATGTTTCACTCCTTATTTCACACCCGCGCGCATGCGGCAATCGCCGGAAATGTTCGCAAGATGTTCTTTCGCGCGAATTTGCGCACAAAACTGGAACATTGCAAGTCAATTCTTTCCGATCAGCATGTTTGGGAAATGGTTAAGAAATGATTTCCGGGGCCAGGAAATATCTGCGTCGGGTCTTGGCAGGCCAATCCTCGGGGGGTGCCCGTAAACGCCTTGGCTTGGATTCGTTTTTTGCGCGCAGATTTCCGCGGTGAGCCGGGCAGGACGCGTTGGGGCGCCCATTGCATCTGAGGCAGGATCGTTGGGCAGGTTTCCATTCGGGTTGGGAAAGGGGCAGGCTGCGCGCAAATCCGTTGCCGGAAGAGGAATGAGCCGAAGGAGAGCAGCCCGCAAAGCAGAAGGGACATTTGGCGTCCGAATTGCCGCTCCGCCCGACTTCAGGCACGGACACGCCGGGAAGCGCTACGGACCCGCGTGGATGCAATCGCGCGAGCGCCCGAGTTGGCGCGCCACTGTGTCCGTCAGCGCCGACAGGCTGAACGGCTTTTGCAGGAACACGGAATTCGGAATGCGTGCCTGGTGCTCTGCGGCAGTTTCTTCCGCATATCCGGACATGAAGACGACGCGGACTGTCGGCCGGCGTTCAAGCGCGCGGGCAACCCAGGTCGGTCCGTCGAGCCCCGGCATCACGACGTCGGTCACGAAAACGTCAATTTCGAGGTCTTCGTCCTCGAGCAGCGCGAGGGCCTTTTCGCCGTCCTCGGCCTCGATCACGACATGGCCGAGCAGGCGCAGGGCGCGCGCTGCAAAGGCACGCACCGGGGCTTCATCCTCGACAAGAAGGATGCGGCCGGCGTGCCCGGTGCCTTCCGCGGGTTCGGGCGCCGCCCGATCTTTGCCCTCGCGGACGGACAAGGCCGGCGCATCCGGCAGGCCTTGCCGGCGCGCAAGAGGTTGCCCCTCGTTTCTGGACGCCGAATTCGGCGTTCCGGCCTGAAAATCGCGCGAACGGGCCTTGTCCGTCTCTTCGGTTCGTGGCTCTCCCGTTTCCGGCGCGGATCCGTTCCCTACCTCGTTCATGGCGGGGAAATACAGCGTGAACGTGGTGCCCTCGCCGGGGATCGAATCGGCAAAGACATACCCGCCCGACTGCTTGACGATCCCGTAGACCATCGACAGGCCGAGGCCCGTGCCCTTGCCCGCGCCCTTGGTCGTGAAGAAGGGCTCGAAAATCTTGCCAAGGTTGTCGGGGGCGATCCCGTGCCCGGTATCGATGACCCGGATGATGACGTATCGGCCGGGTGGCACCGTCGCACGATCGCGCGAAAGTGGCTCACGCAGCTTGAGATTTCCGAGCACGAGCCGGATCTGCCCCCCCTGGGGCATCATCGCATCGCGCGCGTTGACGACGAGGTTCATCAGAACCTGCTCGATCTGCCGCGGATCGGCGCGGATCGGCCAGATACCGGGGGCAACCTCGACATCGAGCGTTACCGTCTCGCCAACAAGCCGCCCGAGCAGATGCGCCAGATCGCTGACGATTTCCGACGGTTCGATCCGCTCGGGATTGAGGGTCTGCTTCCTCGAAAAGGCCAGCAGCTGCCCGACCAGCGCCGCCGCGCGATTGGCGTTCTGGATGATCTGGCTGAGGTCGGCGAAATCCGGGTCGCCATCATCGGGGTGACGCAGCAGCAGCAGATCGCAATGGCCGGTGATCGCGGTCAGCAGATTGTTGAAATCATGCGCAACCCCGCCGGCCAACTGCCCGATCGCCTGCATTTTCTGGCTTTGAACGAACTGGTGTTCGAGCGACTTGTAGGCCGTGGCATCGGTAAGCACGGCGACAAGCTCGGAGCCGTTTTCACCGGGGAAATGCTCGAGCGAGACCTGTATGAAACGGTCGGGAACGCGGCTTGCCCGCAAGGTTTCGGTCCGGCCGAGGTTGCGCCCCTCCCAGGCCTCTTCCAGCCAGTCGGACACCGACCGGCCGAGCCCTTCGACAAGCTCGGCGAAACGCTCGCCGACGATCGCCCCGCCGCCCAGAAGTGCCCGGGCGCGATGGGTGGCAACCCTGACGCGCCCATCGCGCCCGAGCCGCAGTAACGGCACCGGCAGCGCCTCTACCAGCCCCCATTCACCGGTGGCCGCTGGCACCTCGGCGGGCAGAGGGTTCAGGTAGAGCTCGCGGGGGCCGCCATCGGCGCCGGCCTCGATGACCTGCACGGCGCGGGGGCCGCGGGATGTCATCACGTGATGGATACCCCCGGGGCGCAGCGGCGGATCGGCCACGACGCGCTCGAGAGAGCTTTCCCGCCCCCCCAGAAGCCGCCGGAGCGCCGCATTCATCGACAGGATGTTGCCGGCCGGCGAAACCGTCATCATAGGCAGCGATATCGCCTCGCCATGGGCGGCGGCGCCGGCCTCGCGCACCATGTGAAATTTCCAGAAAAAGAATTGATCGTCAATGTTTTGCACCTCGATCTTCGCCCGTCCATCGCGCAGAATGACGTCTTCGCCGGCTTGCCCCTTGGCCAGTGCCCGGCGGTGCAGGCGGCGCAGGATCGCGGCCGGTTCGGAGACCGCGCCCTCGAGCACCTTTTCAAGTTGCATCAGACGGCCGGCACCGAGGCGCTGGCGCGCTGCCGGGTTGGCGTGGCGAATCACACCGTCGACATCGACGGCCAGCTCCGGGGTCGCATCGTTGCGGGTCAGATCGTTCAGGGTTTCGAGGAGACGTTTTTCTTCACGGGCGCGAAGCGCGGCGATGACGGCGATGAGAAGCGCCAGCGCCGCCAGCGTCAGGCCGACCACAAGCCCGCCCAGCGCGACCTGGGGCACCTGGATCACCGCCGCGGCGGCCAGAAACAGCATGCCGACGAGCGCGATCGTCCCCGCGCGCGGCGACAGATCGACCGCCGCACGCGTCAGGGCGGGGGAAAACGATGCCCGTCGCGCCACTTCGAACCC
>RFKM01000051.1 GCA_003694465.1 Alphaproteobacteria bacterium | reverse complement strand
GCCTTGAGGCTGACGAAACGCGGCAGCGGCAGATGCGTCACCGGCCCGATCGCCGGCGACTCGGCCGCGGCCTCTTGCCCCGCGCCCGCCGCGGCGTCCTGCCCCGTGGCCGCTCCAGCCAGCGCCAAGGCGCCCGCCAGCAACGCGGCCGAAAGGCGCAACGGTCTCGTCCCGCTCATGAACTGCCCACCCAACGCATTGTTTTCGTTATCATGCGCCTTCTGGCGCTTGTGCCTCTTTGCGTTATTCGCCACCATGAACCCGACAGGCCCTGCGTGTAAAGACAGGAGATACGGTCGATGGCATCGGAACGGTTGAGTGTTGTCGTGACGCGACGGTTGCCCGAGGAGATCGAGGCGCGGATGGCCGAGCTGTTCGACGTCACGCTGAACGAAAGCGACGTGCCGTTCAGCCGCGCTCAGCTGGCCGAGGCGATGCAGCGCGCCGACGTTCTGGTGCCCACCCTCAACGACAGGATCGACCAGGCGCTGCTCGCCCAGGCCGGCGAACGACTGCGGCTGATCGCCAATTACGGCGCCGGGGTCGACCATATCGACGTTGCCACCGCCCGCCAGCGCGGCATCCTCGTGAGCAACACGCCGGGCGTGCTCTCGGACGATACCGCCGACATGGCGATGGCGCTGATCATCGCCGTCACCCGCCGCCTGCCCGAGGGACAGGCGATCATGCAGTCGGGCGAATGGGGCGGATGGTCGCCGATGGCGCTTCTGGGCGGGCGCATCTCGGGGCGCAAGCTGGGGATTCTCGGCATGGGGCGCGTCGGCCAGGCGCTGGCGCGGCGGGCGAAGTGCTTCGGGATGGAGATCCATTACCACAACCGCCGCCGCCTGCACCCCGACATCGAGGCCGAAACCGGCGCCACCTACTGGGAAAGCCTCGACCAGATGGTCAGCCGCGTCGACGTGCTCTCGATCAACTGCCCGCACACCCCCTCGACCTTCCACCTGATGAACGCGCGGCGGCTGAAGCTGATGAAGCCCGATGCCGTCATCATCAACACCTCGCGCGGCGAGGTGATCGACGAGAACGCCCTGACGCGGATGCTGCGCGCGGGCGAGCTGGCCGGCGCCGGGCTCGACGTGTTCGAACACGGCACCGAGGCCAATCCGCGGCTGCGCGCCATGCCCAACGTGGTGCTGTTGCCGCACATGGGATCGGCAACGCGCGAGGCCCGGCGCGAGATGGGCGAGAAGGTTCTGCTCAACATCCAGACCTTCGCCGACGGCCACCGCCCGCCCGACCTCGTGGTGCCGAGCCTGGCATGAGGGCGCTCGTCGCCGCGCTCTGGCTGATCGCCGCGGCGGCGGCCGCCGGGCTGGCGCTGCGCCCGGCGGCAAGCCCCGCCCTCGCCGCGGCGCGCGCGCAGGCGGCGGCGGTGTCGGTGGCCAGCAGCGCCACCTATGTTTCGCTGCGGGCGATCAACGCGGCGCTCTCCTTCGCGCAGGAAATCGAAGTCGGGGCAAGCGTCGTGGCAAGCGGAAACGTGCAGCCGTTCAAATGGCTCGAGCCGGTGGACGACACCGTCGAGCGGGTCTCGTCGGTGGTCTTCGCCATCGCGGTGCTGACCGGCTTGCTGTCGCTCTCGCTCGGGCCGGTCACGGCGGTGGGCTTCGCTGCCCTCGCCCTCTTTCTGGCCGGCCAGGCGCTGCGCACCGCAAGGCCCGGCGCCGTTCCTCCGGCCCTCGCCCGGGTGCTCGACGAAAGCCTGCGGCTGGGGCTCGCGCTCGCCATCCTCCTGCCGATTGCGCTGATCGCGGGCGAGGCGATGGGCGACTGGCTCACCGCCGCGCCCGTCGCCGCCGCCGAGGCCCGCGTTGACGAGATCGTCGGTCAGGCCAAGGCGCTGATCGGCCAGCCGGGCGCGTCGGGCGAGGCGCCGGGCTGGCGCGAGACGGCGGCGGCCTATTTCGCCAGCGCCGGGCTGTTCTGGGAGCGCGCCGACGCGCTGCTGGCCGATACGGCAACGCTTGTCGGCAGTTACATCCTGCGCCTCCTCCTGCTGCCGGGGCTTCTGCTGCTCGTCCTCTGGCGGCTGGTGCGCGCCTTCGACGGGGGGCGCGGCCAATGAGCCGGCACCTGCCCCTTGCCGCCCTGTGCGCCCTGTGCCTGCTGGCGGCCTGCGCCCGCCCCCTCAGCCCGAACGAACGTGCCGTCGCCGAAAGCCTCTTCGGCCCGTCTCTCGACACCGGGAAAGTCCAGATCACCGCCGGGCTCGGCCTCGTGCCGCTGCCACGCCCGCACCCCGAGGCGCAAGCTGCCGCCCGAAGGCCGACCGCCCCGCCCCCCGGCCTGTGCGACCGCCACCGCAGCACCCGGCGGGTCTGGACATGGCCGGCCGCCTTCGTGATGGACAACACGATCTATTTCGCCTTCCCCTACTATTCCGCCGACGCCTTTGCCGGCTTCCCGGCCAGCGCGCCCTTCCCGGCCTCGGTGCTGCTCGTCCACGAGCTGACCCATGTCTGGCAGCGGCAGAACGCCGGCCAGACGGGCTATTCGATGGCCCGCGCGGCGGGCGAGAGCCTTGCGCGGGTCGATCCCTACTGGTTCGAGGCCGACCCGAAGGCGGCGTTCCTGTCCTACGGATACGAACAGCAAGCAGCGATGGTGCAGGATTTCGTCTGCTACGCCCTGTTCGATCGCACCAGCCCGAGGCTGGCCGACCTCGCCGCGCAGCTGCGCCCGGTGCTGCCCGTCGACGGCTTCCTCGCGCGCCTTGCCGAAGGGCGCTGATCGCGCTCGTCGTTTTCGCGCGGTCAAGCGTCGGCTGGTTCTTTCGCCGCGACGCGCCATCGGGCAGAGTGAGCGCGGAACACTCAGGGAGTCTTGCGATGAAAACCCATGTGAAAGCCCTTGTCGTCGGCGGTGGCGCCATCGGCACGTCGATCGCCTATCATCTCGCCCGCGCCGGCTGGCAGGACGTGATGCTGCTCGAGCGCGACGAACTCACCTCCGGCTCGACATGGCATGCCGCCGGCCTGCTGCCGCTCTTCAACATGGGCTATGCCACCAGCCACATTCACGACTATTCGGTGAAGTTCTACAAGACGCTGGAAGAGGAAACCGGGCTCAATGCCGGCTTCTCGGTGGTCGGCAACCTGCGCATGGCCCAGACGCAGGCGCGGATGGACGAATACCAGCTCTACGCCACCACCGCCGAAACGGTCGGCATTCCCTACGAGTTCCTCACCCCGGCCGAGATTCGCGAGCGCTGGCCGCTGGTGCGCACCGAAGACCTGATCGGCGCGCTCTATCACCCCACCGACGGCTACATCAACCCGGCCGACGTGACCATGGCCATGGCCAAGGGCGCGCGCCAGCGCGGGGTGATCATCGAGCGCAAGTGGCAGGTGGACGGCTACCGCTGGACCGGCTCGGAGTGGATCGTCACCGCCACGAAGATGGCCGAGAAGGGCGGCAACCTCGTGCCCACCGAGGAGCAGGTGGAAATCCACGCCGAGCACGTGGTCACCGCCACCGGCAACCATGCCCAGCGCACCGCCCGGCTGCTGGGGATCAAGATTCCGGCGATCCCGGTCGAACACCAGTATATCGTCACCGAACCCGACCCGGCGCTGGTCGAGTTTCGCAAGACCCACGGCGAGCATCCGGTGCTGCGCGATGCCGATGCGAAATGGTATGTGCGCGAAGAGCGCGGCGGCTGGATTCTCGGCCCCTACGAGCGCGGCGCGCCGGCGCGGTTCCTCCATGGCGTGCCCGACAGTTTCCGGGCCGATCTCTTCCCCCTCGATCTGGAGCGCATCGAGGAGGAATACATGTCGTTCATCCACCGGATTCCCTCGGTCGAGAACGTCGGCCTCAAGGACGATTTCAACGGCCCGATCTGCTACACCCCCGACGGCAACCCGCTCGTCGGCCCGGCGCCGGGCCTGCGCAACATGTGGCTCGCCGAGGGCTTTTCCTTTGGCATCACGGCCGCGGGCGGCACCGGCCATTACCTTGCGCAGATGATGGTCGAGGGCGAGGCCGAGATCGACATGGCAAGCCTCGATCCCAAGCGCTACGGCGACTGGATGACGACCGAATACGCCGCGCGCAAGAACGAGGAGTGCTACGAGCACGTCTACATTCTCCACCACCCCGACGAAGAGCGCCCCGCCTGCCGGCCGCTGCGCACCGCCCCGGCCTATGACCGGCAAAAGGCGCTGGGCGCGCAGTTCGGGCAGGTAAACGGCTGGGAGCGGCCGAACTACTACGGCCCCGTCGACGCGCCCGCCGATTTCGACGAGACGTCGCGTTCTTTCCGCCGCGGCGCATGGTGGCCCTTTGCCAAGGCCGAGGCCGAAGCGATCCGCTCCAGCGCCGGGCTGATCGACGCCACCGCCTTTGCCAAGCATGTGGTCAAGGGTCCGGGCGCGGCGGCCTTCCTCGACTGGTTCACCACCAACAGGCTGCCCCGCGTCGGGCGCATCAACCTGACCTATGCGCTCACCGGCGCCGGCACGACGCGCACCGAATACACCATCATCCGCGAGGCCGAAGACCGCTTCGTGCTCGTCTCGGCCGGGGCATGGCATGCCTATGACCGCGACTACCTGCTCAAGGCGGTGGCCGACAAGGAAGCCGAGTTCGGGCGCATCGAGGTCGAGGACTGGACGACGCGGATCGGCGTCTTTGCCCTTGCCGGGCCGAAGTCGCGCGACATTCTGAGGGAGCTGATCCGCGATGCCGAGCCGGAAACCGCGCTTTCGAACAAGCGCTTCCCATGGCTTTCGGCCCGGAAGATCGAGCTCGGCATGTGCCCGCTGACGGCGGTGCGCGTGGCCTATACCGGCGAGCTGGGATGGGAGCTGCATCACCCGATCGAGATGCAGAACTACCTGTGGGACCGGCTGATGGAAGCCGGCGCGAAACACGGGATGAAGCCGGTGGGCGCGCGGGCGCAGAACTGGCTCAGGCAGGAGAAGAGCTATCGCGCCTTCGGCACCGAGCTCGGGCGCGATGCAACGCCCCTCGAGGCCGGGCTCGACCGGTTCGTCGACCTGTCGAAGGAGTTCCACGGCAAGGCGGCGATGGTCGAAACCGGGATCCGGTCGAAATGCGTGACCCTGCTGATCGACGGCCCGGAGGATGCCGACCCGTGGGGCCGCGAGGCGCTTTATGACGGCGAGACCAAGATCGGCAGGCTGACCTCGGGCGGCTATTCCGTTGCCTTCGGCAAGTCGATCGGCATGGGCTATGTGCGCCCCGATCTCGCCACGCCCGGGCAGAAGCTCATGGTGAAGATGCAGGGCCGGCTCTGGCCTGCCGAGGTGGTGGAAGACAGCCCCTACGACCCGACCAACGCGCG
>RFKM01000050.1 GCA_003694465.1 Alphaproteobacteria bacterium | reverse complement strand
TTCCAGTCCCTTCAGCCGCTTTGCGTCCGAAACCGTCATCCCGCCATGCTTGGCTTTCCAGTTGTAGAAAGTCCCTTCCGACATCCCGTGCTTGCGGCAAAGATCGGCACACTTCGCGCCGGCCTCATGCTCTGTCAGAATGTCCCTCTCGGCAGATTTGCCAGGCAAATCGCCTGCCGGGCAATGGATGATCTGCTCTTCTGAATATCTCGTTCGCTTCATTGTCCGCCCCTTCCTCGGGTCGGACTCCAATTCCATCTGGAGGAAAAACCCCGTGGCCGGCAACTCCACCCGGCGCGCATCCGGCACCGCGGTATCGCCTGCGGGCGCAGGGGGTGGCCCGCCTTGCCCCCGGCCAAGGTTCGGCCTCGAAGAGCACCTCTGCCGGAGCCTGCGACGCTCCCGGCGGTGCGGCGCTTCTCCGCCGTCTGCCGATCGGAGCATCGACTCGTGCCGGCTTTTCGGCTAAGGCCTCGGGCCGTGGGCTGGGCTCGACACCGGGCTCATCGCGGTTGTGGGGGTGTGATGTCGAATTCCGTTCAAGGCCGACGGGTGCGCAGCCTGTTCCTGTCCGACCTGCACCTTGGCGCGCGGGCGAGCCGGCCGGGGCGGGTGCTCGACTTCCTGCGCGCCTTCGAGGCCGAGACGATCTATCTCGTCGGCGACGTGCTCGACCTGTGGCACGGCGGACGGGTGTTCTGGAATGCCCGCGCCGAGGCGGTGATGGACGAGCTTGCCGCCCGCGCCCGCGCCGGGGTGCGCGTGGTCTATCTGGCGGGCAATCACGATGCCATCCTGCGCGAGCCGGGGGCGGCACGGCTGCCAACGGGGTTCGAGCTGCGCGAGGCCGTCATCCATGCCGCCGCCGACGGGCGGCGCTACCTCGTGGTGCATGGCGATCAGGCCGATTTCCGCCTGTTGCGCAGCCACGCGCTGACCCGCGTCGGAAGCCGCGCCGAGGCGGCGCTGCGCAACCTCGATGCCATGGTGGCGCGCCGGCGCCTGCCGCGCGTCGCCGGGCAGCGCAGCCATGCCGAGCGCCTCATCGCCGCGTTCAACAGCCTTGTCGTCATGGCCGACCGGTTCGAGCGCAAGCTCACCGGCCTTGCCGCCTTTGCCGGCGCCGACGGGGTGATCTGCGGCCATTCCCACAAGCCGCTGATGCGCGAGATCGACGGCGTTCTCTATGCCAATTGCGGCGACTGGGTCGACAGCATGACGGCCATCGCCGAAGAGCCCGACGGGCGGCTGCAACTGCTGGCATGGCGGGCTACGGGGCAAAAGCGGCCGGCGGCGCGGGCGATCGAGGTTCCGGCGCAGCCCTGAGGCCGACCGCAGGGGCGCGCGCAAGATCGTTGCCGCACCGGCCTTCCGGGTGAAATTCCGTTGCTTTCCCGGCCGGGGTGCCGCCCGATCGCGCCGGGAAAAGTGGCTGTCCTTGTTCCAGATCATGGCCGCGCGCCGGCCCGGGCGCCAGAAACGGCGCAGGCCGGCGGGCCGGAGTATCCGCGCGCCGGCGCCGTTCAGGGGACGAGGCCCGAGAGATGATCGAGTTCAGAATTCACGGCCGGGGCGGGCAGGGCAGCGTTGCCGCCGCCTATCTGCTTGCCGCCGCCGCCTTCGAGGCGGGGTTCGAATGTCAGGCCTTTCCGGCCTTCGGGGCCGAGCGGCGCGGGGCGCCGGTGATGGCCTTCGTGCGCATCGACCGCAACCCGATCCTGCTGCGTGCCCAGGTGCGCAACCCCCATTACATGATCGTGCAGGACGACACGCTCCTGCAAATCCCCGGCATTGCCGCCGGCCTGCGCCCGGGCGGGGCGATGCTGGTCAATTCCCGCCGCCCGGCCGACGCCTTTGCCGCCCGGTTCGAAACCCGGGTGGTGACCCTGCCGGCCACCGATCTCGCCGTTCGCGAGATCGGCAAGCCGATCCCCAACACCGCGCTGCTGGCCGCGCTCCTCGCCCTGACCGAGGCCCTGCCGCAAGAGGCGCTGGCCGCGGCGCTGCGCGGGCGCTTTCACGGCGCCACGCTCGAGCGCAACCTCGCCCTGATCGAGACCGCCGCCGGCCTTGTCGAGGCGGGCGCCTGGAAGGAGAAGCACGATGCGTGAAGCCCTCGAAGGCTCGCTGGCCATTGCCCGGGCGGTGACGCTGGCCCGGCCCGATGTCGTGGCCGCCTATCCCATCACCCCGCAGACCCATATCGTCGAGAACATCTCCAAACTCGTCGCCGACGGCGACCTGCACACCGAGTTCGTCTCGGTCGAGAGCGAGTTTTCCGCCGCCTCGGTGGTGCTCGGGGCGGCGGCGGCCGGGGCGCGGGCCTATACCGCCTCGGCGAGCCAGGGAATCCTGCTGATGAGCGAGGTGATGTTCAACATCGCCGGCCTGCGGGTGCCTCTGGTGATGACCATCGCCAACCGGTCCGTGGGCGCGCCGCTCAACATCTGGAACGACCAGTCCGACACCATGGCGGTGCGCGATGCCGGCTGGATTCAGCTTCATTGCAGCACCAACCAGGAGGCGGTCGATACCACGATCCAGGCCTTCCGCCTCGCCCAGGAAACCGAGCTGCCGGTGGCGGTGAACATGGACGGGTTCGTGCTCACCCACACGATGGAGGCGATCGACATGCCCAGTCAGGAGCAGGTCGACGCCTTCCTGCCGCCCTTCGAGTTTGCCGGCGCGCTCGACCCGGCCAATCCGCGCTCGCTCGGAACGCTGGTCGATCCCGACTGGTTCGCCGAGGTGCGCCACAGCCACCACGCCGCCCTCGGCAAGGCGCTGGAAAGGATCGAACAGATCGACGCCGAATATGCCCGCATCACCGGCCGTGCCGCCGGCGGCCTGCTGGCCGTCGCCGATGCCCCGGGCGCGAAGGTGGGCATTCTCGCCATGGGGTCGGTGGTCGGCACCATGCTGGCCGGGCGGGAAGATCTCGGCGCCGAGGCGGGGCAGGCGCGGATCATCCGGCTGCGGGCCTTCCGCCCCTTCCCGGCGCGGGCGCTGCGCGCGGCGGTCGAGGGGCTCGAAAAGCTGGTGGTGATCGACCGCGCCATCAGCCCGGGGCTGGGCGGGGTGCTTGGCACCGAGGTTTCGGCGGTGCTCTCGACGATGGAGCGCGCCCCGAAGGTCTACAATTTCGCCCTCGGCCTCGGCGGGCGCGACATTCCCGAAACGCGCTATGCCGAGATGCTGGCGCTGATCGAGCGCCCCGACGCGCCGCGCTTCGCGGTGCTCGACGCCGATCTCGAAAAACTCCCGCCGGAGGACAGGTAATGGCCGGAACCGACAAGACGACCCACCTCAACGCCCTGAAGATGAAGCGCCGCCGCCCCGAGCCCCCGTCCGAAGAGCCGGC
>RFKM01000378.1 GCA_003694465.1 Alphaproteobacteria bacterium | reverse complement strand
GTTCTTCATGTCCCACGGCGCGAGGAACTGGCCCTTCTTGATGTTCACGGCCCGGCCCGTCTGCCCCGCGGCGACGAGAAGATCGGTCTGCCGGCACAGGAAGGCGGGGATTTGCAAGACGTCGGCGACTTCCGCCACCGCCCCGGCCTGTTCGGGCAGGTGAATGTCGGTCAGGACCGGCACGCCGAGCCGACGCCGGACCCCGTCCAGCATCTCGAGCCCCGCCGCGAGGCCCGGCCCGCGGGGGCTTTCGAGCGCGGTGCGGTTGGCCTTGTCGAAGGAGGCCTTGAAGATGAACCCCAGCCCGGCCCGGGCGCAGGCCTCTTGCAGGACTTCGGCGATCGCCAGCGCGCCGTCGAGCGTTTCGATCTGGCAGGGGCCGGCGATCACCGTCAGCGGCGCGCGGTTGCCGACACTGACGCCGCCGATCTTCAGAAGGCGCGCCGCCATCGTCAGCCCATGATCTGTTCGCGCAGGATCGAGCCGGTGATCGAGATCATCAGGTAGATGCCAGAGAAGATCAGGAAGCTCAGAACCGTGTTTTCGAAGGCCTTCGGGTAGGTCGGCTTGTCGGGGGCGACAGGCTTCACCCCCAGCGACAGGTAGCGGGTTTGCTTGTTGGCCTCGATCCGCGCCGATTCCAGCTGCTCGAGGGCGGCTTGCAAAAGGGCGTTGCGGGTTTCCAGATCGGCCCGCGCGACGGCCAGCTGCCCGGTGATCTGGGCAAGGCTTTCGCCCGAGGCCGTGCCCCCCGACTCGGTGAGCTTGCTGCGCAGGTCGGCGATCAGCGCCTCGAGGCGCCGGATGTCGCCGCGCACCCCGTCCACCCGCGCCTTGTTCGGCCGCGGGTTGTCAAGCAGCTGCTGCAGTTCGAGCTGTTTCTGACGCAGGGTCGATTCGAAGCCCGAAATCTGCCCGGCAAGCGAGCTTGCCTCGGTCGTCGGGTCATAGACGCCGAGTTTTTCCTGCAGTGCGAGAACCCGCGCCTGCGCCTCGGCGCGCTTGCGCTCGGCGTCTTCGTAGCTCTTTTTCGCCCCGGCCATCTGGTCTTCGCGCAGGCGCGCGGTGAGATTGTCGACCCGCTCCTCGGCGTAGCGGATGAGCGCCTCGGAGAATTTCTGCGACATTTCCGGGCTCGCCGCGACGACGGCCATCTTGATGATGCCCTCGGTCGGGTCGAAACCGATCTTGACGTTGCGCTTGTAGAGCTTGAAGGCCTCCTCGTTCGAGGCATCGGCGGGCAGGCGCTGGATCGGGTCGATCGCCGGGTTCTGGAAATGCTTCTTGAAGCCCAGTTCGGCATCGAGCCGCAGCATCGCATCACGCGACGTGAGGTAACTCTGCACGGTGATCGAATCCTGGCTCGTGGCCAGACCGGAGCCGGCGAAGAGCGAGCCGAGGCCCGAACTCGCCGCCTCCGCCTTCTGGATCACGAATTCCGAGCGCGTCTCGTACATCGGCGTGGCGATGACGTAGAAATAGTAGCCCGCCAGAAGCGTCGGCAGGAACACGAAGAAGGCCAGCCGCGTGAGCAGGAGCAGCGTCCGGCGGCGGCGTCGGCGGGCGATGTCCTGCTGGATTTCCATGACGGCGCGCGCGCGTTCGGCCGCGTCGAGCGCCGGCTCGGCCGGCAGCTTTTGGCCCGGCGAGACGGTTTGCGGAAGCTTGACGCCGTCGGCCTTGTCATCGGGCTGAAGGGGGGCGCCGTCTGCGGTGACCAGCTGCAGCATGTTGGCCCGCAGGAACGGATCGATCCCGGCGCGCCGAAGCAGGCGCACCGCGTCGTAATCGGACGTCGCCGGCAAGCCGTGCTTCTGGGCGAGCCGTCGGGCCATGCGAAGCTGGCGGCCGGTCAGCCCCTCCTTGCGGATCGCCGCCAGTTCCTGCTCGACCGACTGCGAGGCCTTCCCGGCTTCACCGTCGCGCCCCGCGGTTGCAAACCCTTCTTCGGGAAAGCCGTCTTCGGTGCCGCCGGCCATGCTCTCTTCGAGCGGATTGAGGCTGCGCGCTCTTGGCGTCTGGCTCGCCGGGCGCGCCGCTTCGCCCGACGCGGCGGGTGCCCCCCCGGCCGAAGCGCCGGTGGCACCGGCCTGGGCGGCGGCGGCCATCGTCGGCGAGCGCCGGATGCGGAACTTCTTAGCCTTGGGTTTGGTAGTCATAGAGCTGTTTCGCTTCTTCCAAGGTGTCGAACATGTGCAGCTTCCCGTCGCGCAGGACGGCGGCGCTCCGGGCGAATTTCTCGATCGTCTTCGCCTGGTGGCTCACGATCACCACCGTCGCGTTCTGCAGGCGCTCCTTGAGCACGTTGCCCGCCTTGCGGTTGAATTCGGCATCGGTGGTCTGCGGCATGCCCTCGTCGATCAGATAGATATCGAAATCGAGCGCAAGAAGCAGCGAGAAATTGAACCGCGCGCGCATACCCGCCGAATAGGTGCCGACGGGAAAGTCGTAATATTCCTCGAGCCCGCAGAGCCAGCGCGTATAGGCCTCGATATAATCCGGGTCGAGCCCGTAGAGCCGGGCGATGTAGCGGGCGTTTTCCTTGGCCGAGAGCTTGCTCACCACCCCGCCCATGAAGCCGAGCGGGAACGAGACACGGCAGGTCTTGATGATCTGGCCCTCGTCGGGCTTTTCGAGACCGGCCATCATGTTGATGATCGTGGTCTTGCCCGAGCCGTTCGGGGCGAGAATCCCGAGGCTGTTGCCAAGCTCGACCCGAAACGACGCCTTCTCGAGGATCACCTTGCGGCGCTGCCCCGTCCAGAAGGATTTGCTGACGTTCTTGAACTCGATCATCTGCCCATGTGCCCCGGGTCTTGCCCGACTTCTGCCTGCCCGTTTAGCCGAGCTTTCTTAACATCATCGAAATACAGGCCCATTCTGGCGGTATTATGTCGGCCCCATCCATTGAAATTCAATGGATTCACGGTGAGTGTGGCGAAATAATGGCCGCCTGGGGCGCAAATTGTCGCCCCTCAGAGAACATTTCCCGCCCTCGCGTCGTCGCCAACGGGCCGCGACCCCGACGCCTCAGCGCTTCTTCTCGACCCGGAAAATGATCCCGAATGCGATCGCCATGATCGCCGCGCCAAAGCTCATAAGCGCCCCCATCTTCGCCGCGTCCTGCACCGCGCCCGGCTCGAAGGCCACCGAGGCGACGAACAGCGCCACGGTAAAGCCGATGGCCGCGACCGCCCCGACCACGACGAGATCGGCGGTGCGCATGCCCGCGGGCAGGCCCAGCCGCAGCACCCGCGCGGCGAACCAGCCAAGAAGGAAGATCCCCACCGGCTTGCCGATCAGCAGACCGCCCAGCACCAGCCATGTCGGCTCGCTGATCGCGCTGAGCTCGACGCCGGCATTGGTCAGCCCGAACAGCAGCAGCACGACCTCGACGGGGTTTTTCAGATGGTGCTCGATGACGTTCAGCAGGTCGGTCAGGTAGCGCTCGGCCTCGGCGAAAAGACCGAAGGCGCGGTCGGCATGGGGAATTGCCGGCACGATGGGCAAGAGCCCCAGCGCCGGGTGGATCCCCGACTGCGAGAAGCCGAACCAGCTGACCACCCCGGCAATGGCATAGGGCCAGACGCCAAGGTGCCGGCGCACCCATGTCGAGACCGGCTTATGCATCTGCCCGCGGTCGAGGCGGAGCGGCAGCCAGTTGAACAGCAGGAAGGCGACCAGCGCCGCGCCGAAAGACAGGAGCAGCCAGACCGGCGTGATGTCGCCCGTCGGGTAGAAGATGGCAAGGATGATCAGCCCGCCGGCATCGTCGGCAATCGCCAGCAGCAGGAGGAAGCGCACCGCCGGGTGCCCGGCGCCGAACACCACCCGGCCCACGAGGTAGGAAAAGGCGATGTCGGTCGCGGTGGGGATGGCCCAGCCATGCTTGACCGCATCGAACGTGTCCGAGCCCAGCAGCATCGCCAGACCGAGATAGACGACGACCGGGCCGAGCATCCCCCCCGCCGTGGCGATCAGGGGCGTTGCCGCCTTGCGCCCGCGCAGCGAGCCGTTCTTCAGGATCACCGCTTCCCAGACTTCCTTTGCGGCGATGGCAAAGAAGAAGGCCATGAGCATGTCGTTCACGAGGTAATGCACGGTGACGACGCGCGCGAAATCGCCCACCTCGACGCCGGCGCCACCGTGCCCGTAAGACTTTTCCCAGTCCGCGACGGCGTTGCCGATCCAGTCGTTGAACCACAGCGGGTGCTCGACGAAATGGTGATAGGCCAGCGGGTCGGTATTGGCCCATATCAGCGCCAGTGCCGCGCCAACGATCAGCAACAGCGAATAATTGCTGACGAAATTCCAGACCCGGTACATGCCCGCCCCCGATGTTGCCTCTGCCCGGCTCTTAGCGCGCCTTGGCCGCCGGCACAACTCCGCTGCCCGGCGCATCGCCGATCACCACGACATTGCGCCGCCCCCTGCCCTCCCGCGTCGCGGCGAGGGCGGCATTGATCTCGTCGAGCGGCCATGTGGCCGAAACCAGTTCGTCAAGCTGCAACCGCCCCTGCCGATACATCTCGATGAGCCACGGAATGTCGCGCCCGATCACCGCGTCGCCCATCATCGAGCCCAGGATCGACTGCCCGGCATAGGCCATTCCCAGCGGCGAATAGCGCGCATTTTCAGAGGCATGGGGCAGGCCGACCATCACCATCCGCCCGCCGGGGGCAAGGTAGCGCGGCGCCGCCTCATAGGCCGGCGCGCTGCCGACCGCGACGAGAACCACGTCGAATCCGCGCCCGCCATTGAGCGCCTTCGCCGCCGACCACGGTTTTGCCTCGCGGGCCGAAACCCCGTCACTCGCCCCGAAGGCGCGGGCCGCGTCGAGCTTTTCGGAGCTCGTGTCGATGGCGACGATCCGCCTCGCCCCGGCGATCCGGGCGCCCTGTATGGCATTGAGCCCCACCCCGCCGGCGCCGATCACCGCCACCGCCTCGCCGGGGCGGATGCGCGCCACGTTCACCGCCGATCCAACCCCGGTGATCACCCCGCAGGCCAGAAGCGCCGCCGAGGGCATCGGCACGAAATCGGGGATGCGCACCACCTGGCTCTGATCGACGACGACCGCCTCGGCAAAGCCGCCGACCTGAAGCCCCTGCGCAAGCGGCGTGCCGTCAGGAAGCGCAAGCGGCGTGCGCTCGGGGCTGGCCGGGGCTTCGCAGATCGCCGGATGGGCATTCCGGCACGACGGGCAGCTGCCGCAGGCGCGGATCAGCGTGACCACCACCCGATCGCCCACCGCAAGGCCGCGCACCCCCGGGCCGAGAGCGCGCACCCGCCCGGCCGCCTCGTGGCCGAAGACCGCAGGCAGGGGCGTCGGGAACCCGCCTTCGAGATAGGAGATGTCCGAACCGCAGATCGCCACCGCAGCGATATCGACCTCCACCTCCCCCGCCTCCGGCCCGCGCAGCCGGACGGTCTCGATTTCGAGCGGGGCGTTGAAGTCGTGCAGCACTGCGGCGCGGATCTCTTTCATCGGCTCTCTCCATTGCGGGCAATCTCGCCCAGTATCGTGGCCAGCCGGTCCGGCGCGACCAGGAAGGGGGAGTGACCATACGGCAGCGTATATACATCCTCCGGGTCGAACCCCGCGGCCATCTGGGCCTGGTATTCCGGCGGGATCGTCCTGTCGGCAGCACAGCGGATGTAGCTGCGCGGCACCGTACGCCCCCGTCCGGTTTCGCGCAGGGGTTCGGAC
>RFKM01000049.1 GCA_003694465.1 Alphaproteobacteria bacterium | reverse complement strand
GAGGCGCTTGCCCGGCTGCGCCACGCGGTGAGCCGCCAGAACGACGCCGGCCACGCGGCCGCGCCGGCCCCAGCGGCTCCGAAACAGCCCGAAAGCCGCCCGCGCTTCGGCATCAATTCGCTGATCAACCGGATGACCGGCCACGGTCAGGCGGAAGCGGCGCCGCGCCCGCAGCCGACTCTGCGCGATCAGCCCCTTGAAGAGCCCGAATCCGATCCCGAGCATGACCGGGTCGAAATTCCGGCCTTCCTGCGCCGTCAGGCCAACTGACCGGCGCTTGACCATCGGGAAAGGGGCCGGCCCGCGCCGGCCCTTTTTCGTGCCGCGGCAAGGGCTTCGGGGCCAATCCGCCGGTCAGCCGCCACCACCGCGAGGGGCCGAGATTTCCGGCCCGAAACCATTTTGCCCGCCAGATTTATGTGCTAGGGATGGACAAGGTTTCGCCCCCTGCCACGAGGTCTGGGGTGAATCGTCTGAAACGGGGTGGGCGCGGACCATGCAGGACATGCGGCGCGACAGGATCAGGAAGAGCGATCATCCGGGGGCTGGCGCGCGGCGCGCCCACGCCCTTCTCGTTGCCACGGCGATCGGGCTGGCGGGCTGTGCCGGCGGCAGCGGCGGCGGGGCCGGCGGCTGGCTGGGCAACCTGTTCAGCTTCGACACCGTGGAGAAACGGCCGATCGAGGACTACAGCGCCGAAGAGATCTTCAAGCGCGGCCAGTACGAGGCCGACCACAAGAACTACAAGGACGCCGCCCACTGGTTCGGCGAGGTCGAGCGCCTCTATCCCTATTCGGAACTCGCCCGGCGCGCGCTGGTGATGCAGGCCTATGCCTACCACAAGGCCAAGCAATACGACGATGCCCGCGCCGCCGCCCAGCGCTTCCTCGACTTCTACCCGGGCGATGCCGATGCCGCCTATGCCCAGTATCTGCTGGCGCTGAGCTATTACGACCAGATCGACGACATCGGCCGCGACCAGGGCCAGACCTACCAGGCCCTGCAGGCGCTGCGGAAGGTGATCGAGAAATATCCCGATACCGAATATGCCCGCTCGGCGATCCTCAAATTCGACCTCGCCTTCGACCATCTCGCCGGCAAGGAGATGGAAGTCGGCCGCTACTACCTCAAGCGCAAGCACTACACGGCGGCGATCAACCGCTTCCGCGTCGTGGTCGAGCAGTTCCAGACCACCTCGCACACCCCCGAGGCCCTGCACCGGCTGGTCGAGGCCTATCTCTCGCTCGGCCTCACCGACGAGGCGCAGGCCGCCGGGGCGATTCTCGGCCACAACTTCCAGGCCTCCGACTGGTATCAGGCCAGCTATGCGCTCCTGAAGAAGAACGGCCTCGAGCCGACGGCAAAGGGCGACAACTGGCTGACGAAGATCTACCGGCAGATGATCAAGGGCGAATGGCTCTGAGGCCGGATGCTGCGCAGCCTTGAAATCCGCGACATCCTGATCATTGACCGGCTGGACCTCGAATTCCGGCCGGGGCTGAACGTGCTCACCGGCGAGACCGGGGCGGGCAAGTCGATCCTGCTCGATTCGCTCGGCTTCGTGCTCGGCTGGCGCGGCCGGGCCGAACTGGTGCGCGAAGGGGCGGAACTGGGCGAGGTGACGGCGGTGTTCGACCTGCCCCCCGATCATCCGGCCCGCGCGGTGCTCGACGAGGCCGGGATTCCCGCCGGAGACGAGCTGATCCTGCGGCGGGTGAACCGGCGGGGCGGGGCGAAATCGGCCTGGGCGAATGACCGGCGCATTTCCGGCGAGGTGCTGCGGGCGCTCTCCGAGGGGCTGGTCGAACTGCATGGCCAGCAGGACGATCGCGGCCTGCTCGACCTGCGCCGTCACCGCGCGTTTCTCGACAGTTTCGCCGGGCTCGATGCGCAGCGCGCCGAGGTGCGGGCGGCCTGGACAGCCTTGCAAGAGGCCGAGGCGGCGCTGGCCGAGGCCGAGGCGGCGCTGGCCGCGGCGCGCGCCGAGGAAGACTTCCTGCGCCATGCCCATGACGAGCTTTCGCGCCTTGCCCCCGAGCCCGGCGAGGAGGCGGCGCTCGACACCCGCCGCCGGCAGATGCAGGCCGGCCAGCGCATCGGCGAAGACGTGAGCCGGGCGGCGATGGCGCTGGGTCCGGGCGAGGGGGCCGAGGGGCGGATGGGCGATGCGCTGCGCTGGCTCGAGGGCGTTGCCGACCGCGCGGACGGCGCCCTCGACGGGCCGATCGAGGCGCTGGGGCGGGCGCTGGCCGAGCTGGGCGAGGCCACTCAGGGAATAGAGACGGCGCTCGAGGCGCTGGCCTTCGATCCGATCGAGCTGGAGCGGGTCGAGGAACGGCTCTTCGCCATCCGGGCACTGGCCCGCAAACATGGCGTGGCGCCCGACGATCTGGGCGATTTCGCCGCCGGGATCGCCGCGAAACTGGCCGCCCTCGACGCCGGCGCCGGCGACATCTCGGCCCGGCGCGCGGCGCGCGATGCGGCGGCGGCGGCCTATGACGCGGCGGCGGCAGCGCTGACCGAGGCAAGGCGCGCGGCGGCCGGCGCGCTCGACAGCGCCATGGCCGGCGAGCTTGCGCCCCTGAAGATGGAGCGGGCGGTCTTCACCACCGAGGTTGCGCCCGCCGATCCGGGCCCGTCGGGGCGCGACGCGGTGGCCTTCCGGGTGGCGACCAATCCGGGCGCGCCGGCCGGCCCCCTGCACAAGATCGCCTCGGGGGGCGAGCTCAGCCGCTTCCTTCTGGCGCTCAAGGTCTGCCTCACCCGCGATGCCAGCGGGCTGACGATGATCTTCGACGAGATCGACCGCGGCGTCGGCGGGGCGACGGCCGATGCCGTCGGGCGGCGGCTGAAACGGCTGGCCGACGAGGGCGGGCAGGTGCTGGTGGTCACCCACAGCCCGCAGGTTGCCGCGCGGGCGGCATTCCACTGGCGGGTGGCCAAGACCGTCGAGGACGGCCAGACGCTGACCCGGGTTCAGCCGCTCGATGCCGAGGGGCGCATCGACGAGCTGGCGCGGATGCTCTCGGGCGAGGTGATCACCGACGAGGCGCGGGCGGCGGCGCGGGCGCTTCTGGCTGACTGATGCGGATTGTTCGAAAAGTGAAATTTTTCACCGGTTCGAACCGAAGGCTTCCCGCCGGAATGATGAAATAGTGTAACCGGCCAGCGCGTCAGTTCCCCGGAACGAGCTTTCCGGGGTTCAGGATCCCGTTCGGATCGAGGCTGCGCTTGATCTCGCCCATCACGCCCCAGGCCGCGCCGTGCTCGGCCTGCATGTATTGCCGCTTGCCCAGACCGATCCCGTGCTCGCCGGTCACCGTGCCGCCAAGGCGCAGGGCGCGCTCGGCCATGCGGGCGGCGAGGCGCTTGGCCTCGGCCAGTTCGGCTTCGTTGCCCGGCTCGATCAGCAGCGCGGAATGGAAATTGCCGTCGCCGACATGGCCGAGGATCGGGCCGGGAATCGTCGAGGCGGCGATGTCGGCGCGGGTTTCCTCCACCGCTTCGGCAAGGCGCGAGATCGGCACGCAGACATCGGTGACCACCGCCGTTGCCCCCGGCCGCAGGCCGAGGCAGGCCCAGTAGGCATGGTGGCGCGCCTTCCACAGCGCCGTGCGCTCTTCGGTCCTGGTCGCGGTGCGAATGTCGCTGGCGCCGAAATCGGCGGCCAGTTCGCCGAACCGGCTGGCATCTTCGGCGACGCCCGCGGGCGAGCCGTGGAACTCGACGAACAGGTGCGGTTTTTCCGGCAGGTCGGTGCCGGAATAGGCATTCACCGCGCGCACCGTCTCGCCGTCGAGAAACTCGATTCGTGCCACCGGGATTCCGGCCTGGCTCACCGCGACGACGGTTTCGACGGCGTCGTGAATGGTCTCGAAGGCGCAGACCGCCGCCGAAACCGCCTCGGGGATGCCGTGCAGGCGCAGGGTCAGCTCGGTGATGATGCCGAGCGTGCCCTCGGAGCCGAGAAACAGCGCCGTGAGATCGTAGCCCGAGGCGCTCTTGCGCGCCCTCGTGCCGGTGCGGATCACCCGCCCGTCGGCCAGCACCACCTCGAGGGCGAGGATGTTGTCGCGGATCGTGCCGTAGCGCACCGCGGTCGTGCCCGATGCGCGGGTCGCCGCCATGCCGCCCAGCGAGGCATTTGCCCCCGGATCGACCGAAAAGAACAGCCCCGTGGTGCGCAACTCGCGGTTCAGCTCTTCGCGGGTGAGCCCGGGCTGGACGGTTGCGGTCATGTCGCCGGGCGAGACGGTGATGAGCCGGTTCATGCGCCCGAAATCGAGGGTCAGCCCACCGGCAACCGCGCTGGTGTGCCCCTCGAGCGAGGTGCCGGCGCCGTAGCCGATCACCGGGCAGCCGTGGGCGTTGCAGATCGCCAGGATCCGCGAGACCTCTTCGGTGCTTTCCGGCCAGGCGACCGCATCGGGCGGGGCGGGCGGATACCAGGTTTCGGTGCGGCCGTGGGCCTCACGCTCGGCCTCGGCGCGGCTCAGACGCTTGCCCAGCAGCGCCTCGATCTCGGTCAGGGCGGTTTCGATCGACATGCCGTCACCCGCCGCAGAAATAGGCCATGACCGGCGCGGTCTGCCCCGGCGGGGTGAATTCGAGGTGATCGAGCGCCGAGCCGAAACTCACCGGCCGGATCGGAACGACCGGGCCGTTCTCGCCGTCGAGGCGCACCTCGATCTGGCCCTCCGCGATCCGGTAGGCGGCAACATGGGCCTTCGGGCTCGGCTCGACCGTCAGCATCAGCCCGTGCTCGAAGGTCACCGGGTTGGTGCAACGCTCGGGCCGTTCGCCGGGCACGAGGCGCAGCATTTCGTCGCGCATCGTCCAGCGCCCGATCAGGAAGTCGGGCGGCTCGGGGGTGAAATGCTCGAACCCCTTGAGGGCGGCATATTCCGGCAGGAACGCCTCGAAGCCGCGCCCGGCCCGCAGCTGGCGCAGGTAGAGGTCCGGGTCGGCGGCGCGGGTCTGTTCAAAATAGACCGCGGCGCGCCGGTCGAGATAGGCGAGGGTGCCGAAATAGGCGATCATCAGCGCGCCGATGGCGGCGACAAGAAAGGCCTCGGTGCGGCTGAGCGGCCTGATGCGGGGCAGGGTGAGGCGAGCCATCGAAGATCCTTTCGCGTTGCTGGCCGGATCGCCCCGCGCGCGGGGTTTGCATCCGTCCGGGGAAAGCAGTAGCAGATGGGCGGACATATTCAAGAATTGCCGGCGCGTGGCAAGATATTGGCCCGCCGCGCCGGCCGCAACCGGGGTGGGCACCGATGGACGAGCTTTCGCAGATCGAACAGACCGAACACCGCAGCGTGGGCATCATTGCCCTGTCGGTCATCGCGGTGGTCATCGGGGTCGTCACCGGGCTTGGCGCCATCGCCCTGCGCTACCTGATCTCGCTCATCCACAACCTGTTCTTTCTGGGCACGTTCTCCTTCGATTACGACGCCAACATTCCCACTCCGCCGTCGCCCTTCGGCCCGCTGGTGATTCTCGCCCCGGTGATCGGCGGGGCGGTGGTGCTCTGGATGGTGCGTCGCTATGCCCCGGAGGCCCGTGGCCACGGCGTGCCCGAGGTGATGGACGCGATCTATTACCGAAACGGCCGGATCCGCCCGCAGGTGGTGATCGTCAAGTCGCTCGCTTCGGCGATGTCGATCGGCTCCGGCGCCTCGGTCGGGCGCGAGGGGCCGATCATCCAGATCGGCTCGGGCATCGGTTCGGTGCTCGGCCAGTGGTTCAACCTGCGCACATGGCAGGTGATCACCCTTGTCGCCGCCGGGGCCGGGGCGGGCATCGCCGCCACCTTCAACACCCCCCTCGGGGCGGTGCTCTTCGCCGTCGAACTGATGCTGCCCGAGGTGAGCGCGCGCACCCTGATCCCCGTCGTGCTCGCCACCGGAACCGCCACCTATGCCGGGCGGCTGGCCTTCGGCCTTGCACCGGCCTTTCTCGTGGCCACCCACGAGCGGCCCGACCTCTTCGTGCCGCTCGGCGTCGACATGCTGCCGCTCTACGTGGTCTTCGGCGTCGTCGGCGGCCTTGCGGCGACGCTCTTCGTGCGCGGGCTTTACCGCATCGAAGACGCCTTCGACGACTGGAAGGCCAACCCTTATCTGAAGAACGCCGCCGGGATGCTGACGCTCGGGGTGCTGTTCTATGTGCTGATGCAGACAACCGGCATGTATCACACCGCCGGCGTCGGCTATGCGACGATCGAGGCGATCCTGACCGGGGTTCTGGCCGCGCCGGGGCTGTTGCTGCTGCTCTTCGTGCTCAAGATGCTGGCCACCTCGCTGAGCCTCGCCTCGGGCGCCTCGGGCGGGATCTTCTCGCCCTCGCTCTTCCTCGGGGCGGCGCTGGGCGGCGCCTTCGGGGGCGTTCTGCAACTGCTCTTCCCGCATCTCGGCTTCCATCCCGTCACCTTCGCCCTGATCGGCATGGCGACGATGGTCGGTGCAGCCACCAGCGGGGCGCTGACGGCGATCATGATGCTCTTCGAGATGACCGGCGATTATTCGATCACCGTCGCCGCGATCGTGGCCGTCGTCGTGGCCCTCGGGGTGCGCAAGCGCCTCTCGGACGATGACATCTACACCCTCAAGCTCACCCGCCGCGGCCATCGCATCCCGCGCGACAGCCGCTCGCACATGTTCCCGATCCGCCAGGTCAGCGAGGCGACGCTGCGGGTGATCGCCACCATCGAGCAGGGCGAACTTGGCAAGCGGGGCGAGGTCGATACCCACCTCGGCGAAGAGCGCCGGTATGCGATCGTCACCGAGGGGCGCAATGCGCTGGCCGTCTGCCGCGTGCATG
>RFKM01000377.1 GCA_003694465.1 Alphaproteobacteria bacterium | reverse complement strand
GGGGGCGTCTGAGCCGGCGTCGGCGCGTCTTTCGACGACCCTGAATCGGGGGTGGAGACCGCCCCGCGGGCCGACTTCAGCCCCTGCCAATTCCCCATTTGCGCTCGTTTGCCTCGATGGCAGCGATGCGCTCGGCGGCGGGCGGGTGGCTCATGAACCACGCCGGCAGGGCGCCGCCCCGCGCCCCGGTCAGCGCATCGAGCTTGCCGAGGAGCGATTTCTGCCCGCAGGTGCCGATCCCCGCCTTGAGCAGCAGCGCCGTTGCCCATGCGTCGGCCTCGAACTCGTCGCGCCGCGAAAGCCGGGCGGCCAGCAGGCTGGTCAGCGCCCCGGCGATGGCGGTGCCGATCCCCGGCAGGAGCCGCGAGAGCACCATGCCGAGGGCCATGCGCAGGGCGTTCTGGCCGGAAAAGTCGATCATCCGCCGCCGCGAATGGCCAAGGGCGACATGGCCGAGCTCATGGGCGATGACGCTGGCCAGCTCCTCGGCGCTGACGCGCCCGGCGCGATACTGGGCATAGAAGCCGCGGGTGAGGAAGATGCGCCCATCGGGGGCGGCAAGGCCGTTGATCGGCTCGACCTCGTAGACATGCACCCGCACCGCCGGCAGATCGAGGGCGCGCGCCATCCGGTCGGTCAGCGCCTTCAGGCGGGCATCGGCCAGTTCGCTCGAACGGGCATCGAGCTCGCGCCCCAGCCGCCAGGCCGAGAAATGGTAGGCGAGAAAACCGTAGGCGAGGGCAAGGATGAGGGGGGTGAGCTTCAGCATGGCCGCAGCATGACGCGTGTCGGCGCGAAGGGGAAGGGCTCACGTCCCGCGCGCCGCGCCCTCCGCCCGTCCCGCCCGGTCCGCCCGCGCCCTGCGCTGCGCCTTCATGGCGGTGCCGATCCACAGCCCCGCGCCGAGGGCGACGACCGCCGCCGCCACGAGGCCCATCACGTCGCCCATGACCTCGGCCACCACCGAAACCTGGCTGGCAAAGATCATGCCGAGGCCGACATAGAGGGCGACCCAGATCACCTCGCCGAGGATGTCGGCAAGGGCAAAGCGCGCCCAGCCGAGCCCGGTCGCCCCGGCGATGAAGTTCACCCACGGCCCGAGCGGCGCCACCGCCCATGTCGACAGGAAGACGCCAAGCCCGCCGCGCCGGTCGACAAGGGCGCGCGCCCGGGCAAGGGCGGCGGCCCGGGCCGGTCGGCGCTCGAGGCGCGCGGCGAGTGCCGCTCCGCCGAAGCGCCCCAGCCCGTAGCCCGCCTGATCGCCCAGCACCGCCCCCGTGAAAGCGGCGCCCACCACCTGCCACAGGTCGAGATCGCCGGCGCTCACGAAGGCGCCGCCGGTGAGCATCATCAGCGAGGTGGGGATCGGCAGCGCGAAACACGACAGGAAGGCCGAGGCGAGAATCACCCACGGCCCCCAGTCGGCGACCAGCGCAAAGACCGTCTCGCTCATCGCGGCGCCTCCGGCCCGCCGCCGACCTTGCCCGCGCCCGCGCGGTAGGCGGCAATCGCTCTTTCGACCTCGCCGATCAGCTCTTCGGTGGGCACGCCCCGCTCGGCGGCGATCTCGTCAAGGCTCATCCGGCGCTTCGGGGGGGCGGCGGGCAGGTCGAGCGCCTTCAGCACCACCTCGCGCGGGACATGCCATGAATGGGCGACATAGCCCGGCGTCATCCAGCCGGAAATCACCTGTTCGCGGTGGGCCGGGTCGTGCCAGTAGACCCAGAAGGCCACCGACCGGCCGGCAAAGACGGCAAACGCCGCCAGCGCCAGCGCCAGAACCACCGTCGCCACCGGCGCCGCGCGCCACATGCGCCAGACAAGATCCATCTCGCCCCCTTTCCCGCCGGCATCTCTCAAAACGCGCACGCGGCAGCTTTCCGTCGCCCCGGCTTTGCGCCATTGTCGGGCCGGATGCAACCGCCGCGCAATTGCAGAAAGGGCCTTCCATGGGGCGCAAGTCACTTCCCGCCGGGGTCTGGGCGCTCGGCTTCACCTCGCTGTTCATGGATGTCTCCTCGGAGATGATCCACGCCCTTCTGCCGGTCTACCTCGTGACCGGGCTGGGGGCGACGATGCTGGCCGTGGGACTCATCGAGGGGGTGGCCGAGGCGACGGCGCTGGTGGTCAAGGTGTTTTCCGGCGCGCTGTCCGACTGGCTGGGCCGGCGCAAGCCGCTGGCGGTGCTGGGCTACGGGCTGGCCGCCGTCACCAAGCCGGTGTTTCCGCTGGCCGGCTCGCTGGGCTGGATCGTCGCGGCACGGGTCGTCGACCGGATCGGCAAGGGCATCCGCGGCGCGCCGCGCGATGCGTTGGTGGCCGACATCACCCCCGAAGACCAGCGCGGCGCCGCCTTCGGCCTGCGCCAGGCGCTCGACACGGTGGGGGCCTTTCTCGGCCCGCTCGTGGCGATCGGGCTGATGGCGCTGTCGGGGGGAAACATCCCGCTGGTCTTCTGGGGCGCGGTGGTGCCGGCGGTGCTTTCGGTCACGGTGCTGGCGCTTTTCGTGCGCGAGGGGCCGAAACCGGCGGGCAAGGCCCGCGCGCCCCCCTCGCGCGCCGCCCTAGGCCGGCTCGGGGCGGGGTT
>RFKM01000376.1 GCA_003694465.1 Alphaproteobacteria bacterium | reverse complement strand
CCCCAGGCGTCGAGCACGCTCTCGTGCATCATTTCCGAAAGCGTCGGGTGCGGGAAGACGGTGTGCATCAGGTCTTCCTCGGTGGTCTCGAGCTGGCGCCCGATGACATAGCCCTGGATGAGCTCGGTCACCTCGGCGCCGACCATGTGCGCGCCGAGAAGCTCGCCGGTCTTCGCGTCGAACACCGTCTTGACCAGCCCCTCGGGCTCGCCAAGGGCGATCGCCTTGCCGTTGCCGATGAAGGGGAACCGGCCGACCCGGACCTCATGGCCAAGCTCTTTCGCCTTCGCCTCGGTGAGCCCGACGCTGGCCACCTGCGGATGGCAATAGGTGCAGCCGGCCATCGCCTCGGGCCGCACCGGATGCGGCTTCAGCCCGGCGATGAGTTCGGCCACCATCACCCCTTCGTGGCTGGCCTTGTGGGCAAGCCACGGCGCGCCGGCGATATCGCCGATGGCAAAGAGCCCGGGCACGCCGGTGCGGCAATATTCGTCGACGACGACATGGGTGCGGTCGATCTTCACGCCCAGCGCCTCGAGCCCCAGCCCCTCGACATTGCCGACGATGCCGACGGCGGAAATGACCGTGTCGAACTCCCGTTTCTCCACCTTGCCGCCGGTCTCGATATGGGCCGTCACCTTGCCCTTCGCGCGGTCAAGCTGCTTGACCATGGCCTTTTCCATGATCGTCATGCCCTGCTTGACGAAGGCCTTTTTCGCGAAGGCCGAGATCTCTTCGTCCTCGACCGGAAGCACCCGGTCCATCACCTCGACCACCGTAACATCGGCGCCCAGCGTGTTGAAGAAGCTGGCAAATTCGATGCCGATGGCCCCCGAGCCGATGACCAGCAGCTTCTTCGGCATCCGCGGCGGCATCAGCGCCGTCTTGTAGGTCCAGACCAGATCGCCGTCGGCCTCGAGCCCGGGCAATTCGCGCGCCCGCGCCCCGGTGGCGAGGATGATGTTCTTCGCCGCGATCTCTTCGCTGCCCTTGTCGGTCTTCACCGCCACCTTGCCGCGGGCCGGCAGGTGGGCCTCTCCCATGATGACATCGACCTTGTTTTTCTTCAGTAGATGGCCGACCCCGCTCGAGAGCTGTTTTGCCACCGCCCGCGAGCGTTTCACCACCGCGTCGAGATCATAGCCGAGGCCGCTGGCCGACAGGCCGAACTCCTTCGCCCTCTGCATCAGGTGGAAGACCTCCGCCGAGCGCAGCATCGCCTTGGTCGGGATGCAGCCCCAGTTCAGGCAGATGCCGCCGAGATGTTCGCGCTCGATCACCGCCGTTTTCAGCCCGAGCTGGGCGGCGCGGATCGCCGCGACATAGCCCCCCGGCCCCGCGCCGACAACGACAACGTCATAGGATTTTCCGGCCATGTCATTCTCCTGTGAAAAGTAGTTTGGCGTTAAACTATTTTTCGCCCGGCATCAACGGCCGCCGCGAATGGCGGCCATGCGCCGGGGGAATGACAGGGCGGAACGGCGCCGGGAACAGGGCGCTGGCAGATGCGCGCGCGAGCGAGAAAAAGCAGGGCGCCGCCGGCCGGGCCGAAGGCGCGCCCTCGGGTTCACCGCCCGATCAGGCGCTGACCTGCAATTCGCGCAGCACCGCGCCATAGCCGCCGTCGTTCTTGAAGGCGCGTTCGTTCGGGGTGTCGGCACGGGCGAGCGCGGCGTTGCGATAGGGGAAACGCCCGAAACGGCGGATCACCTCGCGGTGGGCCTTGGCGTGCAGCAGGTTCGCGGCACCGGCTTCCGGCATCCGCGTCAGCATCAGGCGCACGCAGCGGTCCTGATCGCACTGGCTTTCGGAATGCATCAGCGGCAGGTAGAAGAACTGCCGCGCCGGCTCGTCGATGCGCAGGTCCCAGCCCTTGTCGATGGCGCATTTGGCCGCCGCCAGCGCCGCCCGGTCCGAGGCAAAGGCCCGGCCCTCACCGCGGAACATGTTGCGCGGGAACTGGTCCATCAGGATCAGGTAGGCCAGCACGCCGGACGGGTAGGTCAGCCACAGCGAAAAGGCCCCTTCCTGCGCCCGTTCCCATGTTGCAAGGAACCTCTCGCGGATCTGCGCGTCGAGCGCCGGATCGGTGGCATACCATCCCTTCGGCCCGACCTCGTCGAGCCAGAACCGAAGGATCTCCTCGGGGGTGCGCATCTTCTGCCCTCCTCAGCTTTCCCGCCAGGCTGATTCGAGCGTTACAAAAGTTTCACATTCACGCAAGAGAATTTCTTAAAATTGCGCGCGATCCGGCGGATGCGTGCCCGTCGCGCCGCCCTCGGGCGCTTGCGAAGCACCTCCCTCGGCCTCCTCTGCCTCCTCGGCGGCCTCGGCATAGATCTCCTGCGCCATGTCGAGCACGACGGGCGAGGCCGACTGCAACACCGGCGCATAGCTGTGGGTTTCCTCGACCGAAGGCGCCGGGCGCCGCGTCGCCCGCCACAGGCCGTAGCCCACCAGCGCGGCGAAGACGAGGGCGATGAAGGCGAAATAGCCCAGCGGCCCGAGCACCCCCATGAACCAGCCGGTGGCGAGCGGGCCCGACACCGCGCCGATGCCGTTGACGAACATCAGCCCCGAAGAGGCCGAGGGCATGTCCTCGACCTCGAGAAAGTCGTTGGTATAGGCGATGAGCAGCGCATAGAGCGGGTTCGCCGTGCCCCCGAGGAAGAAGGCGGTGAGCAGCAGCGCCGGGAAGGCATCGGGCACCAGCAGCGGCAGCGTCGTCGTCACGGCCCCGACGAGGGCAACCGCAATGATCAGCGTGCGCCGGTCGAGCCGGTCGGACAGCCAGCCGATGGGGAATTGCAGCACCAGCCCACCGACGTAGATCGCCGAGATGAACAGCGAGATTTCGCGCGTTGTCAGCCCCTGCTCGGTGCCGAAGACCGCCGCCATGCCGAACTCGGCCGAGAACACGCCGCCCATGATCAACACCCCGACGACGCCGAGCGGCGAGATGCGGAACAGCTCGCGAAGGCTCATGCGCCGGGTCGCCTCGAAGGCCGGGGTCGGGCTCACCGTCAGCAGGATCGGCGCGAAGGCCAGCGACACCAGAACCGAGGGCAGGATGAACAGCACGAAGCCGCCCGGATCGTCTACGAGGATCAGCCCCTGCGCGGCGATGATCCCGACCATCTGCACCACGAGATAGGCCGAAAGCGCCTGACCGCGGGTCTCGTTGCTGGCGGCGTGGTTCAGCCAGCTTTCGGCGGTGATGTAGACCCCCGAGAAGGAAAACCCGAGCGCCACCCGAAGGAGCGTCCAGATCACCGGGTCGGTGAAGACGGGGAACAGGATCAGGATCGCCGAGACGAACGAGCCCAGCGCGGCGAAGACCCGCACATGCCCGACCCGTCGGATCATCTCCGGCGCCATCCGGCTGCCGAACAGGAAGCCGGCGAAATAGCCCGACATCACCACCGACATCTGGTAGGTCGAAAAGCCCTCGATCTCGCCGCGCAGGCCCAGAAGGGTGCCCTGCATGCCGTTGCCCACCATCAACAGCATGACCCCGAACAGCAGCGCCCAGGCGCCCTTGAGAACCTCGATCATCGCTCGGCCTTTCGCCCTTGCCGTCTGGAGCCGGTCATGCCCGGTGCTCTTGCATCGGGGCTCTTACACCGGGCGCGGTTCAGCCTGATGCCAAAACCGACATATTGGAAGACAAAACGGCCCATTGCCGGGGGCAAGGCGCCCCGCCCCCGCGCCTCAGAGCGCCGTGACCCAGAGCACGGTTGCGTCTTCCTCGCTGATCGAGATGACATTGTGCCCCATCGAGGCGTCGTAATAGGCGCTGTCGCCCCGGCGCATCTCGATCGGCTCGTAGAATTCGGAGATGAACCGGATCGCCCCGGTCAGCACGTAGAGGAATTCCTCGCCGTCGTGGCGCACCCAGCCGTCGAACTCTTCGAATGCGCGCGCGCGCACCCGCGCCCGGTAGGGCAGCATCGCCTTGCGCGTCAGGCTGGTGGCCAGCATCTCGTGCTCGTAGGTGGCGGTGGGATGGGCGGTGCCCTCGCCGTTGCGGGTCAGGGCCAGCCGGCCCGAGATCCGCGCCTCGCGCGGCGGGGTAAACAGCTGCGGCACCGAAATGCCCAGCCCCACCGCCAGTTTCTTCAACGCCTCGTAGGTGGGCGACATCTGGCCGTTCTCGATCTTCGACAGGGTCGAGCGGGCAAGGCCGGCCTGTTTCGCCGCTTCCTGCAGCGTCCAGCCCCGGCTGCGGCGCAGCTCGCGCACCCGCTGACCAAGGTCGAGCGGCTGGGCCTCGGGCGGGGCGCCGCGCTCCGCGCGGGCCAGCCGGATGAGGCTCGGTTCGGAAGGCGTGTCGTCGGACATGCCCCCCTATAGGGCGCGCGGGCCGGTGCTTGCAACCGCTCGCCCCGCCCGTTTAGGTGAGCCATGCTCTCGATCGAAGCTCCAGGCCCCGCCCTGCCCCCGCCGCCGGCGCGCTTCAACCT
>RFKM01000375.1 GCA_003694465.1 Alphaproteobacteria bacterium | reverse complement strand
GAGCCTGACGCGCTCGGGCTTTGCCGGCAACCCGGTGGGTTTCCGGGCGGTGAAGCTGATTGCCGAGGCGGCGGCGGCCCTGCCGCTGGTGCTCGAGGATGCGCGCGCCCGCTATGCCGACCATCCGCTGCTCGACCTGATTGCCCGGCCGAACCCGCTGCAGGGGCGCGCCGAACTGTTCGAGGCGCTCTATGGACAGCTGCTTCTGTCGGGCAATGCCTATCTTGAGGCGGTGGGCGGCCACGACGGCGCGCCGGTGGAGCTGCATGTGCTGCGCTCGGACCGGATGAGCCTCGTGCCGGGGCCGGACGGCTGGCCGGTGGCCTATGATTACACCGTCGGCGCCCGCAAGCACCGCTTCCATGTCGGCGAAGGGCCGTCGCCGATCTGCCATATCCGCAATTTCCACCCGCTCGACGATCATTACGGGCTTTCGCCGCTTCAGGCCGCGGCCGCGGCAATCGACGTGCACAATTCCGCCTCGGCCTGGTCGAAGGCGCTGCTCGACAATGCCGCCCGGCCCTCGGGGGCGATCGTCTACACCGGTTCCGACGGCGACGGCAGCCTGTCGCCCGACCAGTATGACCGGCTGATCGCCGAGATGGAGGCCTATCACGTCGGGGCGCGCAATGCCGGCCGGCCGATGCTGCTGGAGGGCGGGCTCGACTGGAAGCCGATGGGCTTTTCGCCCTCGGACATGGAGTTCCAGAAGACCAAGGAGGCCGCGGCGCGGGAGATTGCCACCGCCTTCGGCGTGCCGCCGATGCTGCTCGGCATCCCGGGCGACGCGACCTACGCCAATTACCAGGAGGCGAACCGGGCCTTCTACCGGCTCACGGTGCTGCCGCTGGTCGGCAAGGTCGCGGCCTCGGTCGGGCACTGGCTGGCCGGGTTCACCGGCGAGGCGCTGCGCCTGAACCCCGATCTCGACAAGGTGCCGGCGCTTTCGGCCGAGCGCGATGCGCAATGGGCGCGGGTGGCGGCGGCCGATTTCCTCACCGAGGACGAGAAACGCGCCCTGCTCGGCCTGCCGCCGCGGGCGGACGGGAAATGAGCGGCGCGAAAGGGGCCAAGCAGGAAGGAAGGATGATGACGGATTTCCGAGAAGAATTCGCCCTCGAGCACAAGTTCGTGGCGCTGGGCGCCACCGAGACCGTGGACGAGGGGCTGAAGATCGAGGGCTATGCCAGCTTCTTCGGCGAGGAAGACCGGGGCGGCGACATCGTGACCCCCGGCGCCTATGCCCGCTCGCTTGCGGCGCTGGAGGCGAAAGGCAGCCAGGTGAAGATGCTCTGGCAGCACGACCCGACCCAGCCGATCGGCGTCTGGGACGAGGTGCGCGAGGACAAGCGCGGCCTGTTCGTGAAGGGTCGGGTGCTGACCGGAATCGACCGCGGCCGCGAGGCGGCGGCGCTGATCACGGCCGGGGCGATCGACGGGCTGTCGATCGGCTACCGCACCGTGAAGGCGACACGCGATGGCAAGGGCCGACGGCTCTTGAACGAGCTGGAGCTTTGGGAGGTGTCGCTGGTGACCTTCCCGATGCTGCCCAGTGCGCGGGTGGGAGCCAAGGGCGACAGCCCCGACGGCTTCGCGCTGCGCGAGCTGGCGCGCGCCTTCGAGGATGCGCGCCGCATGCTGGCCCAGGAGTGAGCCGGCGATCCGAACCCACCAGACAGGAAAGCCCATGAGCAAGACACAGACCCCGGTCACCGGCCTTTCTCCCGCTGCCGAAGTCAAGGCCGCATTGGCAGGCTTCATCAGCGATATCAAGGCGATGAACGACGAAATTCAGAAACGACTTCAACAGCAGGAAGAGCGACTCACCATGCAGGAACGCAAGACCATTTCCACCGCCGCCGCCATGCGCCCGGCCCTGGCCGTTCAGGCCGAGATCGAAGCGCCGCACAAGAAGGCCTTCGAGGCCTATGTGCGCACCGGCGACGATGACGCGCTGCGCGGCCTTCAGCTCGAGGGCAAGGCGCTGAACACTGCGGTGGCCGGCGATGGCGGCTATCTCGTCGATCCGCAGACCGCCCAGACCATCGCCTCGGTGCTGGCTTCGACCGCCTCGATCCGGGCCATCGCCAATGTCGTGAACGTCGAGGCGACCTCCTACGACGTGCTCGTCGATCATGGCGATGTCGGCTCGGGCTGGGCCAGCGAGACCGGCGCCGTCACCGAGACGACGACGCCGATGATCGAGCGGATCACCATTCCTCTGCACGAGCTTTCGGCCCTGCCCAAGGCCAGCCAGCGTCTTCTCGACGACTCGGCCTTCGACATCGAGGCCTGGCTGGCCGGGCGCATCGCCGACAAGTTCGCCCGCGCCGAGGCGGCGGCCTTCGTCAACGGCGACGGCGTCGACAAGCCGCGCGGCTTCCTGACCTATCCGGTGGCCGATGTCGGCACCGAGGTCTGGGGCCAGCTCGGCCGGGTGCGCACCGGCGTCGATGGCGGCTTTGACGCGGTGGCGCCGGGCGATGCGATCGTCGACCTAATCTATGCTCTTGGTGCCCCCTACCGCGCCAATGCCAGCTTCGTGATGAACTCGAAGACCGCTGGCGAGGTGCGCAAGCTCAAGGACGCCAACGGCCGCTTCCTGTGGAGCGACGGCATGGCCGCCGGCGAGCCCGCCCGCCTGATGGGCTATCCGGTGCTGATCGCCGAGGACATGCCCGACATCGCCATCGGCGCAAATGCCATTGCCTTTGGCGATTTCCGCGCCGGCTACACCATCGCCGAACGCCCGGACCTGCGCATCCTGCGCGACCCGTTCTCGGCCAAGCCGCACGTGCTGTTCTATGCCACCAAGCGCGTGGGCGGCGACGTCAGCGACTTCGAGGCGATCAAGCTGCTGACCTTCTCGGTCTGATCCATGCGGTGAGTTCGTGCCCCGGCCCTCTGGCCGGGGTGCGGAAGGCGGGCGCGCAAGAGCGTCGCTGCGTTGTCTAGCTGCTCCCCCTCCGTCCGAGCAATGCAGGCCGCGCGCGCCCGCCGCAACATGAGCGAGGGGCCCGAATTTCGGAGAAGATCCATGATGTTAGTCGAGCAGACCACGGTGCCGGCAACGGCGCTTCCGGTCGCGGCATTCAAGGACCACCTGCGGCTGGGCACCGGGTTTGCCGACGATGCCGTGCAGGACCAGGTTCTGGAAACCTATCTGCGGGCGGCGATCGGCGCCGTCGAGGCCCGGACCGGCAAGGCGCTTCTGGCGCGCAGTTTCGCCTGGACCGTGACCGCCTGGCGCGACCTGGCCCGGCAGGTGCTGCCCGTGGCGCCGGTCAGCGCCATCACCGGGCTGAGCATTTTCGACCGGTTCGATGTCGAGGAAGTGATCGCGGCCGACCGCTATGCGCTTGAGGCCGATCTGCACCGCCCGGCGCTCGTCGCCCGGGGGCTGGCGCTGCCGGTGATCCCGGTCGGCGGGCGGGCGGTGATCGCCTTCGACGCCGGCTTCGGCGCCAGCTGGGATGCGGTGCCCGCCGACCTTGCGCAGGCTGTGTTCCTTCTGGCGGCGCATTTCTACGAGGCGCGCGGCACCGGCGGCGGGGCCGAGGCGCAGATTCCGCCCGCGGCGCTGAGCCTGATGGGGCGCTGGCGCAACCTGCGCCTGTTTGGCGGGGGGGCGTCGTGATGCGGCCGGTTCTGAACCGCAAGATGCTTCTCGAGGCGCCCGTGCGGGTGGCCGACGGGGCCGGCGGCTTCGTCACCACCTGGCAGGTGCGCGGCGAGCTCTGGGCCGAACTGCGCCCGGGCACCGGCCGCGAGAAGGCCGCCGAGCTGATGACGGTGGCGACGGTGCCCTACCGCATCATCGTGCGCGCCGCGCCGCCGGGCGCCCCCTCGCGCCCCGAACCCGAGCAGCGCTTCCGGTCGGGCAGCCGGATCTTCCGGATCCTGGCGGTGACCGAGGCCGACCCCGGCGCCCGCTATCTGGTGTGCTTCGCGCAGGAGGAGGTGAGCCAATGAGCTATGGCGTTTCGGTGGCGCTGCAACAGGCGGTCTATGCCGCGCTGACCAGCGATCCGGTGCTGACCGGCCTTGTGGGCGGGGCGATCTATGACGCCGTGCCGCCGGGGATCGTGCCGGGCACCTACGTGAGCCTCGGCCCCGAGGACGTGCGCGAGGCCGGCGACAAGTCGGGCCCGGGCGCGCTGCACGAGATCACCGTGAGCGTGGTGACCGATGCCGCGGGCTTTTCGGCCGCGAAGGAGGTGGCCGCGGCGGTTTCGGATGCGCTTTCGGAGGCGACGCTGCCGCTCAGCCGGGGCACGCTCGTCTATCTCAAGTTCTTCCGCGCCCGGGCGCGGCGGGTGCAGGACGCCGACATCCGGCGCATCGACCTGCGCTTCCGCGCCCGCGTGCAGGACAGCTGACAACCCTTTTCAACCGGAGACAAGCCATGGTTGCCCAGAACGGCAAGGACCTTCTCATCAAGCTCGACATGGACAATGCGGGCACCTTTCAGACCATCGCCGGGCTGCGCGCCACGCGGATCAGCTTCAATGCCGAGACGGTGGACGTGACCAGCCTCGAGAGCCAGGGCGGCTGGCGCGAACTGCTCGGCGGGGCCGGGGTGAAATCGGCGGCGATCTCGGGCTCGGGCGTGTTCCGAGACGAGGCCACCGACGAGCGCGCCCGGCAGATCTTTTTCGACGGCGAAGTGCCGCGCTTTCAGGTGATCGTGCCGAATTTCGGCATCATCGAGGGCCCGTTCATGATCACCGCCATCGATTATGCCGGCAATTACAACGGCGAGGCGACCTATGAGCTTTCGATGGCCTCGGCCGGCGCGCTGACCTTCACGGCGATCTGAGCATGACGAACCCCTGGGCAGGCGAGGTGGCGCTGACCATCGACGGCGAGGAGCGGGTGCTCAAGCTCACCCTCGGGGCGCTGGCCGAACTCGAAGAGAGCCTCGGGGCCGGGTCGCTGGTCGATCTGGTGGGGCGCTTCGAGGCCGGGGCCTTCTCGAGCCGCGACGTGCTGGCGCTGATCGTGGCCGGGCTGCGCGGTGGCGGCTGGCGCGGCAGCGCCGCCGATCTGGTGAGCGCCGAGATTGCCGGCGGGCCGGTGGCGGCGGCGCGGGCGGCGGGGCAGCTCTTGGCACGGGCCTTCGCCCTGCCGGGCGATGCCGAGGCCGGGCGGTGAAGTTCGACTGGCCCGGGCTGATGCGGCTGGGGCTGCGGGGGCTGGGCCTGAAGCCGGCCGAGTTCTGGGCGCTCACCCCCGCCGAACTGATGGTGATGCTCGGCCTCGAGGGCGGCGCGGCGCCGCTCGACCGGGCCCGGCTGGAAGATCTCGCGCGGGCCTTTCCCGACCACCCGGCGGGGCAGAAAACGGAGTGATGTGACATGGCGCAACTGGATGGCATCGAGGCGTTCGACGATCAGGTCGCCGCGCTCGAGGGCAGTTTGCAGGGAGCGACGACGCTGACCGCCGCCTTCTCGGGCGAGCTCGAGAAGATGGGGGCGACGATCGACGCGATCTCGACCGACGTGAGCGCGCTTTCGGGCGGGTTCAGCCGGGGGCTGAAATCGGCGCTCGACGGGCTGGTGTTCGACAGCTCCAGCCTCACCGACGCTTTCAAGACGCTGCGACAGGCGATGATCGACACGGTCTATAACGCCTCGGTGACGCCGGTGACCGACCATGCCGGAGGGCTGCTGGCCGAGGCGGTGGGGGGGCTGATGAACAGCCTTCTGCCCTTTGCCGCGGGCGGCGCCTTTTCGCAGGGGCGGGTGATGCCCTTTGCCCGCGGCGGGGTGGTCACCTCGCCGACGGCCTTCGCCATGCGCGGGGGCACCGGTCTGATGGGCGACGCCGGCCCCGAGGCGATCATGCCGCTGCGGCGCGGTCCCGACGGCCGGCTCGGGGTGCAGGCCGCCGGCGGCGGGCGGCCGGTGAACGTGACGATCAACGTCACCACGCCGGATGCCGAGAGCTTCAAGCGCTCGCGCGGGCAGATCGCCGCGCAGGTGAGCCGGGCGCTCGCCCGCGGACAACGCTACAGCTGAGGAG
>RFKM01000374.1 GCA_003694465.1 Alphaproteobacteria bacterium | reverse complement strand
CCGCCCGCCCGCCCTCGGCAAGCCCGGCATAAAGCGTCGCCAACCCCTCTGCGCTCACCCCGACCCCGCCCAGAACCACCGCGAGGCCGGGGGCGGCATCGGCAGGCAGCGCCGCCCGCACCCCGGCCCGGCGCAGCGCCGCCATCACCCGCGCCGGTCCGAGTTCGGCCGCAAGCGCCACCACCGGAATGTTGAGCGACAGTTGCAGCGCCTTTTCGGCGCTCAGCGGACCGTGGAACCGGCCATCGAAATTCGTTGGCGCATAGGTGCCGAAGCGCATCGGCCTATCGTCGATGATGGTTTGCGGATGGGCCAGGCCCTCGTCAAAGGCGAGGGCATAGACGAGCGGCTTGAGGGTCGATCCGGGCGAGCGCAGGGCGCGGGTCATGTCGACGTAGCCCTGCCCCGGGCCGGCGGCATATCCGGCCGAACCGACGCTGGCGAGAATCTCGCCGCTCCGGTGGTCGGCAACGACCATGGCAATCGACAAGCCGCTTTCGCCGCCATCGCCCACGGCGCGGGCGGCGAGGCGTTCGAGGCGCGCCTGCAACTCGGCGTCGATGGTGGTCAGGAGCACCGGCGCGTGGGGGGTGTCGGCGCGCAGGCGGTCGGCGAGGTGCGGGGCAAGGCGCGGCATCGGCGCCCGCTCCTGCGGGACCGGCGCGCGCGCCGCCGTGGCGGCGACCTCGGCGCCGATCACCCCGGCCGCCACGGCACGGGCCAGCACCCTTTGGCGAGCGGCACGCGCCGCCTCGGGGTGACGGTCGGGCCGGCGGGTTTCGGGCGATTGCGGCAGGGCGACGAGCAGCGCCGCCTCGGCGGGGGTGAGCCGCGCCGGTGGCTTGCCGAACCAGGCCCGGGCCGCCGCGCGCACCCCCTCGACATTGCCGCCGTAGGGTGCCCGGTCGAGGTAGAGCGCCAACACCCCCTCCTTGCCCAGCCGCCGCTCCAGCGCCAGCGCCAGCCGAACCTGCCGGAGCTTGCCGGCCAGCGTCCCGGTCGGCCCGTCCTCGATGAGCCGCGCCACCTGCATGGTCAGCGTCGAGGCGCCCGACACGACCCGGCCATGCCACAGCGCCTGCCCCGCCGCCCGAAGCACGGCAAGGGGATCGACGCCATGATGGCGGTAAAAGCGCTTGTCCTCGTAGGCCAGCAGCATGTGCAGGAACAGCGGGTCGACGCTGCCGGGCTCGGCATGCAGCCGCCAGCGCCCGTCGGCCACGGTATAGGCGCGCAGGAGCCGACCGTTCCGGTCGAGCACCTCGACCGAGGTCTCCGAGGCCAGCGCCGGCAGTTCGGTCGCGGCCACCCAGCGCTCGAAACCCTCGCCCGCCAGCGCCGCCAGCCACAGCCCGAAGGCGAGGGCGAAAAGGGCGCGCGCGGCTCTCATTTCTCTCACTTGGTCACCGTGACCGTCCCCGCTGCCCCGTTCGCCCGGAAGGCGCGGCGATACATGTCTTCGACCGATGCCGCCGGATGGTGGAAGACGCCGGGGCTTACGGCCCGCACGATATAGGCCAGACGCAAGGGCTTGTCCGACGCCCATGTGACCGCGGCGAGGAACCTGTCCTGCCGGTATTCGGCATTGTCCACCTCGCTCGTCACCTCGAGCCAGTCGAGGGCCGAGATGTCACCGGCGCGCAGAAGGCTGGGGTTGTCGATCTCGAAGCCGGCCGGGAGCGGGTCGCTGACCATCAGGCGCGCGCCCCGGTCAGACCAGGGAGTGACGGTGAGCACCGTCACCAGCCGCGTGCCTTGGGCCACCTCGGACGGGTCGGCCGGTGTGCCATCGAGCGTGAAATGGCGCCGCTCGATGGTATAGCCGTTGCCCGTCGGCGCGGGGGGCGTCGCGGGCTTGCCGATGGTGCTGATCGTGAGGCTCACCGGCGCGCCGGAGGCGTTGGCGAGAACCGGCCGGGAGGCGAGCGCGCCCGGCCGCGTGAAGCGCAGGACCGGGGTTTCGAGGGCGGCGCCGTCCAGTGTCACCCCCGCCGCGCCATCGCCCAGCATCGCATGGGCCGCCAGCAGCGCCCATGTTGCCTCCTGCGTCGAAAGCCGCCCGGTTCCCCCGGCAAGGCGGGTGAGCAGCGCCTCGCGGTCAACCGCCGTGCTTCCCGCTTCCTCTGCCAGCGCCAGAACCGCCGCCACGTCGCGCAGGTTGGTGCCGTAATCCTCGCGCCAGAACTGCCCTTCCGGCTCGGGTTCTTCCAGCCGCGCCGCCGCGCGCGCGAACATCGCCTCGGCGCGGGTCGGATCGCCGTAGAGCGCCAGCGCCGCGCCGAGCTGCGCCTGGGCAAGCGGGGTGGCAAGGGCCTCGGCCCGCGTGTCGGCATAGTAGCGCAGATCGCCCATCGCCGCCGCGCCTTCGGAGGCGAGCACGTAGAGCGCATAGGCGAGGTCAGTGCCGCCATCCTCGAAATCGGGGTAATAGTTTACCCGGTTGCGCAGGTTGGCGAGGGCGGCGCGGAAGGCCGGGTCGGGCACGTCGAACCCTGCCCTGCGGGCACGGGCGAGGAAGTCGGTGGCAAAGGCGTCGAGCCACAGATCGCCGCTGTCCGGTTGCCAGAGCCCGAAACTGCCCGCCGACGACTGGTTGGCCAGCACCGCGGCAATCGCCTTTTCGATGCGCGCGGGAATGTCCTCGGCGGCCTCGAGGCCGAGCGTTTCGGCAAGGTCGGCCATGTAGAGCAGCGGCAGCGCCCGGCTGGCCTGCTGCTCGGTGCAGCCATAGGGGTAGGCGTCGAGCAGATCGAGAAGCCCGGCGGCATCGACCCGCGCGAGCGGGCCGACCGTGACGCTCGCCCGCCCGGTTCCGGGGGCGAAGCCGGCCAGAAGATCCGGGCTCAGCGCCAGGCTCTTGCCGGGCGCAAGGCTGATCCGGCGGGTTTCGGCTACCTCGGGGTCGAGCGACAGAACCGGCAGGGTCAGGCGCTTTTCGAGCCGCTTGCCATCGGGCGTGAGCAGCGCAACCTTGAGCCAGTGAGTGCCCACCTCGGGGGCGACGATCGGCACCGAGAGGCGAACCGTCTCGTGCGGGGCGATATTCACCGTGCTCGCCATTCCCTCGGCGCCGGGCAACAGGCCGTCGGAGTTGACGGCCAGTTCCATCGTGCCCGCCGGGCCGGCGGCATGGGTGAATTCGAGCAGCAGACGGCTGCGGTCGCCCGGCGCAAGGAAGCGCGGCAGCGACGCGGTGACGACCACCGGATCGCGCACCAGCACATCGGCGCTGGCGTTGCCGACGCCGGTTTTCGACCAGACGACCGCCATCAGCCGGACGGTGCCGTTGAAGGACGGCAGGTCGAAGCGCACCACCGCCTTGCCGCCGGATATTTCGACCGGACCGGAGAATTGCGCCAGCAGTTCCTCGGTCGGGGGCGGGGCCTGCATGCGCATCTGCGCCATCGCGTCGCCACCGGAGCGGAGCGCGCCCATCTCGCCGCTGCGCCCGTCGATGAGCCGGCCGTAGAGATCGCGGATCGCCATGCCAAGCCGCCGCTGCCCGAAATAATGATCGGTGGGGTCGGGGGCAGCGAAGGATGTCAGGTTCAGAATCCCCACGTCCACCGCCGCGACCGTCGCCCAGGCCCGTTCGCCCTCGGCGATGCCCGCGACATCGAGCGTAACCTCCAGCGGCCCGCGCGGTTCGGCCTCGCCCGGAGCATCGAGGCGCACCGCAAGGCGCCGCTCGCCCGGATCGACCGCCGCGTGGGCGATGCCGAGCGCGCGCGTCGGGGCATGGCCCGTGGCCCCGGCGAGCGGGCGCACCAGCGTCACCGCCACATAGGCGCCGCTGCCCCACTCCTCGGTGACCGGAAGGGAAACGGTGTTCTCGCCCTCTCGGGCCTCGACGGCGACCATGTCGATCAGGCGGTTCGACACCACGGTCACCAGCGCCTTGCCCGCCGCGCGGGGCACGAAGCGCAGGGTGGCCGTGTCGCCGGGGGCATAGCGGGGCGCGTCGAGCGAGACCTCGAGCATGTCGGGCGTCGTTGCCGCATCGGCCGAGGCATACCAGCCCGCGGAGAAGCGCGTCGAGGCCAGCACCGGCGGGCGCCCCGGCGCCGAGATCACCAGTTCGTATTCGCCCCAGGTGGTGGGGGCCGAAATCGCCGCGGGAGTGTTGCCCAGCGTCACCTTCCCCGAGGCAACCCGCGTGCGCGTCGTCGTCGGCTCCCATTTCCAGCCGCCGCCGACCGAATACCACTGGTAACGGGTTTCGAGCCGGTTCACCTGCCAGCGTGCTTCCGTGTCGAGCGGGGCGCCCTCGGCATCGAGCGCCACGACGGCGAATTCGGCCTGCGCGTTTTCCGGCAAGGTCCCGTCGAAGAGCGGCTTGATGCCGATCATCGGCGAGGTGCCGGTCACCGGCGCTTCGATCTCGCGTTCCACGGGGCGCCCGGACCCCTCGCGCAGCTCGACGGTGAACACAGCCCGCAGCGGCAGGCCCGGCGCCTCGATCTTCGGAAAGCGCACCTGCGCCTCGGCATGGCCGGCGGCATCGGTGCGCACCGGACCGATCCCCGCCCACGCCGCGCCGGGAAGATCGTCGTGCGGGCCGAAGACATATCCCGGCCAGGCCTCGAGCGCGCGCACCGGCCGCAGGCGCAGGCTGCCTTCGACGGCAAGGTCGGCCGCCGGCGCGCCGAACAGGTAGCGGGCATCGACCGAGAGCGTCACCCCGGCCGAAAGGCGCGGCGCCGGGTCCGACAGGCTCAGGTCGAAGTCGAGCCGCTCGGGCAGGAAATCCTCGACGAGGAGCGTCTGCGAGGCGAGCGCCGGGGCTTCCGGGTCGGCGTGAACGTCGAGCCGCCATGTCCCGCGCGGGGCATTGCCGGGCAGCGCGAAGGCAAACACATGCCCCCCGGCGCCGACGCCGTTCGATGTCGTGCGCGTCATTTCCACCCCGTCGGGCCGGCGCAGGATCGCGGTGAGCGGCAGGTTCTCGAGCGCCGCGGCGCGCCCGTCGCGGGCAAGGGCGGTGGCGTTGACCGTCTCGCCGGCCCGATAGGCGCCCCGGTCGGTTGTCAGGAACACGTCGATCGGCGGCGCGGGCGGGTGTCCGGCCACGCCCCGGTCGGACAGGTCGAAGGCCGGGCCGGTGAGCGACAGGAACGACAGGTCATTGCCCTTGCCGACCACCGCCAGCGCCGGCGCCGCGCCCCCGGTCCCGGCGGTCAGCCCCT
>RFKM01000373.1 GCA_003694465.1 Alphaproteobacteria bacterium | reverse complement strand
TGGCATGGCGATGACCGAGAAGCAGGGCGGGTCGGACCTGCGCGCCAACGCCACCCGCGCCGAACCGGAGGGCGAGATGTGGCGGCTTACCGGCCACAAGTGGTTCTGCTCGGCGCCGATGAGCGACGGCTTTCTCACCCTCGCGCAGACCGGCGGCGGGCTCACCTGTTTCCTTGTGCCGCGCTGGCTCGAGGACGGGCGCAACGCGATCCGGCTGATGCGCCTGAAGGACAAGCTCGGCAACCGCGCCAACGCCTCGGCCGAGATCGAGTATCACGGCGCGCTGGCCCATCGCCTCGGGCCCGAGGGGCGGGGGGTGCGCACGATCATCGAGATGGTCCACCACACAAGGCTCGATACCGCCGTCGCCCCGGCCGGGCTCATGCGGGCGGCGCTGGTCGAGGTGCTCGCCTGGGTCGAGGGGCGGCGGGCCTTCCAGCGCCGGCTGATCGACCAGCCGCTGATGCGCGCCGTTCTGGCCGACCTCGTGCTTGAGTGGGAATCGGCGCTGGCGCTGGCGATGCGCGCCGCCGAGGCCTTCGACGGCACCTCGGAAGACGACCGCGCCTTCGCCCGCATCGCCGTGGCGCTGGCGAAGTTTCTCAACAACAAGCGCTGCCCGGTGGCGATCGTCGAGGCGATGGAATGCCTCGGCGGCATGGGTTACGTCGAGGAAACGCCGATGCCGATGCTCTACCGCGAGGCGCCGCTCAACGGCATCTGGGAAGGCTCGGGCAACGTCATCTGCCTCGACATCCTGCGCACGCTCTCGCAAGTGCCGCGCGCCGGCGCCGCCCTTGCCGCCGAACTCGACGCTGCGAAAGGCGCCGACCGGCGCTATGACGCGGCGCTCGCCGCCCACCGCGGGCGCTGGCCGGGCCTGCCCGAAGAGGCCGAGGCCCGCTGGTTTGCCGAGAGCCTCGCCGGGCTTCTGGCCGCCTCGGTGCTGATCCGCGCCGGCAACGCGGCGGTGGCCGACGGCTATGTCGCCACCCGCCTCGCGCCGGGCGGGCGTGGCCATGTGCCCGGCGCCGTGGGCGGGCTCGACACCGGGGCGCTGATCGCCCGGATCAGGTGATCGAGGCCTGGTAGATCGATTCGATGGCCTCGGCGAGGGCGGCGTTGAATTCCTCGTCGGACATCTGCGCCGTCAGCCCTTCGGTGAGCGCCCGGCTGAACGAGGCGATCATGCCGTGGTTGCGCGCCAGCAGGGCGTTTGCCTCGGCCCGCGAATAGCCGCCCGACAGCGCCACCACCCGCACCACCCGCGGATGGGCGATGAGCGGGGCGTAGAAATCGTCCTCGCTGGGCAGGGTGAGCTTCAGCATCACCGGCTCGTTCTCGCCCAGTGCGTCGAGATGGCGGGCGATCTCATCGCGCAGGAGGCGCTCGGCCCCGGCCTTGTCGGGGCAATGGATGTTCACCTCCGGCTCGATGATCGGCACGAGGCCCTTGGCGGCGATCTGCCGGCCGATCTCGAACTGCTGATCGACGACGGCCCGGATGCCCTCGGCATTGGCCGCGTTGATGACCGAGCGCATCTTGGTGCCGAAGATGCCGTGGCCGATGGCGCGCTCGAGCAGGGCGTCGAGGTCGGGGATCGGCTTCATCACCTGGCAGCCGTTCTCCTCGGCGGCGAGGCCCTTGTCGACCTTCAGGAAGGGCACGACGCGGCGCTCTTCCCAGAGGAATTGCGCCGAGGGCTTGCCGCCGATCTCGCGCTCCATGGTCATTTCGAACAGGATCGCGCCGATCACCTTGTCGCCGGTAAAGGCCGGGGCGGTGGCGATGCGCGCGCGCATGGCGTGGATGAGGTCGAACATTTCTTCCTCGCTCGACCAGGCGCTTTCGTCGATGCCATAGGCCTTCAGCGCCTTCGGGGTCGAGCCGCCCGACTGGTCGAGCGCCGCAACGAACCCCTTGCCGGATTTCATCTGTTCGAACTGGTCCTGATTCGGCATGGTCGCCCCCGTGCTGTGACTGTTTCCGCCTTGCTTCTAGGCGCGCGCGGGGCGGCGATCAACGTGATAGCGCAACCGGCGGGCAGGCGCGCCCGCCCGCCGGCCGGGGGCTCACGCCACGTTCATTGCGCGCGGGCAAACCAGCTGGCGTTGGCGCGGGCGCGGGCCGCGGCGCGCATCTCTTCCCAGGCGGCGGCGTCCTCGCCGGTGGCGCCGCGCCCGATGGCCTCGATCTGCGCCAGAACCGTCTCGGCGCCGCGATCGCCGCCCGCAAGGGCGATGAGCGCCGCCTCGGTGGCCACCGCGTAGCTGCGCGGCGTGCCCAGCCCGGTGAGGGCGGCCAGCGCCGCCTCGCGCGCATCGAAGGGCGATCCGCCGGCCACCGGGGCCGGGGCGGGTTCGGCCGCCTGCAGCGCCAGCACCTTCGCAAGGCCGAGGCGCCGTTCGAGCCCGTCGAGCCGGGCGAAGGCGCGGGTCTCGCCACCGGCGGCGGCGCGTCGGGCGAGGGTATAGGCCGCCTCCGGCGCGAGAGTGTCGAGATGGTCGAGCGCCAGCGCCGCCGCCGCGGCATTGCCGCCGGCGATCAGCGGATCGAGCAGGGCGATGGCCCGCTCGGCATCGCGCGGGGCGCCAACCCCTTCGAGGAAGGCGCGGGCGATCTCGAGCGCCGCTTCAGGCGTCAGGGCCGCGCGGTCGCCGGCGGCAAAGGCATCGGCGGCGGCGGCCTCGGCGGCGGTCACCACCCGGACCGGCGGCAGCGGTTCGGAGACGACGACCGGGGCGAGGGCCTCGGAGAAGGCGGCCGGGTCGTTGAACATCTCTTCGCTCAGGCGCACCGGCGCGTCGGGAGCAACGCGCAGAACCAGCCGTTCGGGCCGGGCGAAGAAGGCGGCGATCTCGGGCGCGGCGGCCTCGATC
>RFKM01000372.1 GCA_003694465.1 Alphaproteobacteria bacterium | reverse complement strand
TCATCCTGGCCGGCAATCTGCGCCTGCCGCTGCGCAGCCTCATCGAAGAGCAGATCACCGCCCACCAGATCGCCCGCTCGCGCGCCGGCGCGGCAAGCGCGGACGAGCTTGCGGCGCTCCGCGACATCCACCGCGAGATTGCCCGCCACGGCATGTTCGGCGCCGCGCTCGAGGCGGTCATCGAACGGCTGAAGGGCGGCGGCAAGGCGCCGTCGGTGGACGAGGGCTCACACCTCGGCGGGCTGCGCCGCAGCGTTCCGGCGATTGCCGCCGACCTTCTGGGCTTCTTCCATGACCGGCTCAAGGTGCACCTGCGCGGCGAGGGCATCCGCCACGACGTGATCGACGCGGTGCTCAACATGCCCGGCAATGACGACCTCACCCTGCTGGTGCGCCGGGCGCGCGCCCTGCAGGCGGTGCTCGACACCGACGACGGCGCCAACCTCATCCAGGGTTTCCGCCGGGCCAACAACATTCTCGCCCAGGCCGAGGCCGCCGACGGGGTGGAATATTCCTTCGGGCCCGACGTGAAATTCGCCGAGCACGACGCCGAGCGCGCCCTGTTCGCCGCCCTCGACGAGGCCGAGGCGAAGATCGGCCCGGCGATGGAGGCCGAGGATTTCGAGGCGGCGATGGCGGCGATGGCGGCCCTGCGCGCCCCGATCGACGCCTTCTTCGAGGCGGTGCAGATCAACACCGAAAACCAGGTTGTGCGGCGCAACCGGCTGAACCTGCTGGCCCGCATCCGCGACATCTGCCTGAGCGTGGCCGATCTGACCCGCATCGAGGGCTGAACCGCGCGCACCGGGCAGCCGGGCAGGCCGGCGCGCCCCGCCGCCCCGTTTCGGCCCTTGCCTGAACGCGCGGCGCCGTTATGCTGCATCCGCAGGAGGATGCCGCAGTGCAGAATGTCCGCAAGCCCAGCTCCGCCCGCCCCGCCGAGGGGCGCGGCTTTACCGAGATCACGCCCAGCGCGCCGATCAGCGCCGAGCGCCACGGCGGCCGGGCCAAATGCCTGCAACGGCTGATCCGGCTCGAAATGCCGGTGCCGACGACGGTCGCCCTCGATTTCGACACGGTGCACGCGATTTCCGCCGGCGAGATGCCCGACCTCGACGCGCTGCTGGCGCTCTTCGGCCCCGAGCCGCTGCTCTCGGTGCGCCCCTCGTCGGAAGACCCGGACTGGGGCGGGCCGGGGGCGATTCTCAACATCGGCATGAATGACGCGCTGCACGCCCGGCTCGTCGAAAGCCACGGCGAGGCGGCGGCGAACGCGCTCTACATGCGCTTCATCCAGTCCTTCGCCGTGCATGTGGCCCGCGCCGACCCGGACGAATTTGCCGCCGCGGGCGAGCCCACCGCCGAAGCGCTGGCGCAGATGCTGCGCGCCTACGAGGACGAAACCGAAGAACCCTTCCCGCAGGACGTGAAGCTCCAGCTCGGCGAGGTGCTGCGCTCGATGGCCCGGGCCTGGGAGGGCACCAGCGCCCGGCTCCTGCGCGAGGCCAAGGGGGCGCCGGCGGATGCCGGCCTCGGCCTCGTGGTGCAGAAGATGGCGCTGGGCGTCGGCAAGACGGTCTCCGGCTCGGGGGTCATCCAGTTCGTCAACGGCGAAACGGGGCGTGCCCAGATCATCGGCCGCTACATGTGCCAGGCCCAGGGGCGCGACGCCCTGCGCCGGCGCGACGACGGGCGCGAGGTGCTCTACCTCAAGGACGACCCGCGCGGGCGCTCGATAGAGACCGTGCTTCCCGAGGTCTGGGCCGACCTCCTGCGCTACGGCGATCTGGCCCGGCGCCGCCTGCGCGAGGAAATGCAGATCGAGTTCACCGTCGAGAACGAGAAGCTCTACATCCTCGACGCGGTGCGGGTGCCGCGCAGCGCCCGGGCCAACCTGCGCATTGCCGTGGCGCTGGCGAAGGACGGCATCATTTCGCCCGACGAGGCGGTGCTGCGGGTGCCGCCGCGCTCGCTGCCGGAACTCCTGCACCGGCAGGTCGACCCGGAGGCGAAGCTCGACGTGATCGGCACCGGGATTGCCGCCTCGCCGGGGGCGGCCACGGGGCGGATCGTCTTTTCGGCCAGCGCCGCCCAGGCCGCCGCCGCCCAGGACGAGCCCTGCATCCTCGTGCGCCGCGAAACGACGCCGGAAGACATCCGCGGCATGCACGCGGCCAGTGCCGTTCTGACCGAGCGCGGGGGGGTGACCAGCCACGCGGCGGTGATCGCCCGCGGCCTCGGCCTGCCCTGCGTGGTCGGGGCTTCGGGCTTCAGCCTCGATCCGCGGGCCGGAACCCTCACCGCCCCCGATGGCCGGGTTCTGCGCGAGGGCGACGTGATCACCATCGACGGCAGCCACGGCCGGGTGATCGCCGGCGCCGCGCCGACGATCGAGCCGGAACTGGGCGAGAACTTCCGCACGCTCCTGTCGTGGGCCGACGCGGCGCGCGACATCGGCGTGCGGGCCAATGCCGACACGCCGGAAGACGCCCGCATCGCCCGCGATTTCGATGCCGAGGGCATCGGCCTGTGCCGCACCGAGCACATGTTCTTTGCCGAGGACCGGATCCTGGCGATGCGCGAAATGATCTTCGCCGATGATCCCGACGACCGCCGCTCGATCCTCGAGCGGATCGGGCCGATGCTGCGCGACGATTTCGTCGAACTTTTCAACATCATGCGCGGCCGGCCGGTGACGATCCGGCTGTTCGATCTGCCGCTGCACGAATTCCTGCCGCAGAACCGCACCGGCCTGCGCGACCTTGCCGAGGCGCTCGACCTGCCGCTGGCCGACGTCACCCGGCGCGCCGAGGCGCTGGCCGAGTTCAACCCGATGCTGGGCCTGCGCGGGGTCCGGCTCGGGGTCACCGTGCCCGAAATCTACGACACCCAGGCGCGGGCGATCTTCGAGGCGGTGGTCGAAGTGGCGGCACAGACCGGCGAGGCGGTGGTGCCCGAGGTGATGATCCCGCTGGTCTCGGCCAGCCGCGAGGTCGAGATCGTCAAGGCGCGGATCGACGCCGTGGCGGCGGCGGTGCGCATCGAGGCCGGGGCCGATTTCGACTACCGGCTGGGGGTGATGGTCGAAACCCCGCGCGCGGCGCTGCGGGCGGGCGAATTCGCCCCGCACTCGGCCTTCCTCAGCTTCGGCACCAACGACCTGACCCAGATGACCTACGGCCTCTCGCGCGACGATGCCGGGCGCTTCATGAGCCAGTATGTTTCGCTCGGGGTCTTCCCGGAAGACCCGTTCCATGTGCTCGACGCCGAGGGCGTGGGCGAGCTGCTCACCCTCGGGGCCGAGCGTGGACGGGCGGCGAACCCGGCGCTGACGCTTTCGGTCTGCGGCGAACATGGCGGCAACCCGGAGTCGATCGCCTTCTGCCGGGCGGCGGGGTTCGATTATGTCTCCTGCTCGCCTTTCCGGGTGCCGGTGGCCCGCCTCGCCGCGGCGCATCTGGCGATCGAGGCGCGCGGGGCGGAGCGGCCGCCGCGGATGTATTGAGGCGCCGTTAACGAAAACAGGGGCACCAGATTTTTGCCGCACACACCATATGTTGTGGTTTGAATTAACGCAACCACAAGGGAAGCCTTTGCCGTGGACGAATCTCGTAAAATTCGATATACCCGCGCCCGTTGAACCCCGGGCCTCGGCCCGGTGCACCGTTTGGGGGACAGATGAAACGGCTCGTGTCCATCGCTCTGGCGACGGTCTTGCTGCTGACCACGGCGGCCAGCGCCGAAGTCGGCACGTCGCCCGAAAGCCTCGTCGCGAAGCTGCTCGGCAGCGAGCGCAGCGCCCGGGCGGGGATCGGTTCGGGGCGCATCGCCCGGCTGGCCTCGGTCGCGCCGCTGCCCGAAGACAAGCTCTATTCCGAAGACTGGATCCGCGCCCAGCCAAGGGCCAGCGGCGGGAAGGAATGGGAATGCCTGACCGAGGCGCTCTATTTCGAGGCCCGGGGCGAAAGCGTCCGGGGCCTCTTTGCCGTGGCCGAGGTGATCCTCAACCGAGTCGACAGCCCGCGCTACCCGAACACCGTGTGCAAGGTGGTCAACCAGGGCACCGGGCGGCGCCATGCCTGCCAGTTCAGCTTCACCTGCGACGGCCGGCCCGAGGCGGTCTCGGACAAGGCCGCCTGGGAGCGGGTCGGAAAGGTGGCCCGGGCGATGCTCGACGGCATGCCGCGAAGGCTGACCGGCGGGGCGCTGTTCTACCACACCCACTGGGTTTCGCCGTCATGGTCGCGCAGCATGGTGCAGACGGCGGCGATCGGCGCACACGAATTCTACCGCTGACGGCACGAAAGGCGCCCCGCGGGGGCTGGAAATTGCCCGCGCCGTGGCGCATTGTCCGCGCCGAACAGGGAGAGCCCGATGCCGTCCGACACCCGCCTGGCCTTTGAACACCCCATCGCCCGCGCCGAGGCCCCGGGCCAGCCCGTGCGCCCGCCCGACCGCATCTCGCTGCGCGATCACGTCGCGCTGGCCGATATCGGCGCCTTCCAGCAGGAACGGGGCAAGCCGCAGCGGCTCAACTTCAACGTCGTCGTCGAGGTGCGCCCGCCGCAGGGGCCGGTGGCGGACGACGTCGACAAGATCCTCTCCTACGACACCCTGACCGAGGCGATCGCCCACGAACTGGCGGCCGAACGGCTCAACCTGCTCGAAACCCTCGCCGAACGGGTCGCCGATCGGATTCTGCACGCCCCGCAGGCGCTGCGCGTCTTCGTGCGGATCGAAAAGCTCGACCGCGGGCCGGGGGCGCTCGGCGTCGAGATCGTGCGCAGCCGCGGGCAGACGGCGCCGGCCCCTTTCGACGAAAGCGAGGCGCCGCACCCGCGGGTCGTGTTCCTGTCCAACGACGCCATTGCCGACGAGCGCCTCCCCGGGGTGCTCGACCGGCTCGAGGCGGGCGGCGCGCCGGTGATCCTCTGCGTCGGGCCCGGCCCGTTGCCCGCGCCGCGCACCGGTCATGCCATGACCCAGCGGCGGATCGACCTGCTGGCCATCGAGCAGAACGCCTGGGTTCTGGCCGCGCGCGATCCGCGCTGCGTCGTGGTGGCCTCGCGCACCGAACTCGACTGGGCGATGAAACACGGCCAGATCAGCGTCTGGGCACCGTCGAAAATCGTGCTCGATTCGGTCGAAGGCCCGCGCGGGCCGGTGACCGACGGGCCGGCGCTGGCG
>RFKM01000371.1 GCA_003694465.1 Alphaproteobacteria bacterium | reverse complement strand
GAGTGCGCATCGGTGTCGCATTTAGCGTACGTTTACCGAAACCTTACCGGAATCCGGGAATCTAGATTCGCATGGTTCCCGAAAGGGTGTGTGGCTCTCGTGGCCGTGCTGTCGGGTTCGAGGCCGATGGCCCGAGATGTCCGCCGGTCTCCGGGGGCCTCGGGCCGTGCGGGGGGGCGGTGCCGCGTCGGCCTCAGGGCGCGCGTCCGGCGCAAACCCTGCGGTTTGGCGGGCGGTTTCGCTTTTCGGCGCGGGCGCCGGGGGCCGTCTGCGCGCTGGCTCTGCGAGGCGATCCGGGCTAGGCTTGCCGGATTGATCATCGAAAGGCCCTTCAATGATACATTTTCGAGCCATATCGGCAGCCCGCCGTGCGGCTTTCCTCGCCTGCGCCCTCCTCGCTCCGGGCCCCACTGCCGCCGGGCAATGGGAATCGATCGAGACCTTCGGCGGCGCATGGGACACCGACTGGGGCGCGGTCTGGGCCTTTCCCTCCGGTCCCTCGGGCTGGCGGGGCACTTATGCCGAGGACAACGGCCGCTTCTGGCTCGAATTCACCGACCACGTCTTCGAGGGCTACTGGGTCGAGGACAAGGCCGACGTGCGCTGCGACACGCCCCTCGATGGCAGCCATTACTGGGGCCGGCTGCAACTGGGCAACAGCGCCCGCTTTCCCGGCTTCGAAATGCTCTGGGGCTATTGCGACACGGGCCGGATCGACAAGGTCTGGACCTTCCGCGAGCGCCTGCCCGACGGGCTCTAGACGCCGCCCGTCCCGCCCGCCGCTATTCCTCCCACCACCAGAGGTCGGGCAGGAAGCCGAGCCAGTCGCCATACATCGGGATGTGCGCGGGGTAATGCAGCTGCCGCACATGGGCGAGGTGGCTGACGTTGGAATACCAGATCGGGATCACGTAGCGCCCGGCGGTGAGCAGCCGGTCGAGCGCGTGGGTGGCGGCGCGGAATTCCTCCTGGTCCGGGGCGCCGAGCATGGTGTCGATCATCGCGTCGATGGCCGGGCTCTTCACCCCCATCCAGTTGCGCGAGCCGGGCTCGTCGGCCAGTTCCGAGCCCCAGTAGAGCTTCTGCTCGTTGCCGGGGCTGAGGCTCAGGCCGCGCCGGTAGGGGGCCATGTCGAAATCGAAGGCCTGTGTGCGCTCCTTGTAGGCGGCGCTGTCGAGGGCGGTGATCGTCGGGGTGATGCCGAGCCGGGCAAGGGCGGCGGCATAAAGCTCGAGAATCTGCCGGCGCTCGGTGGCGTTCTGGCTGACGACGATCTCGAAGGTGAAGGGTGTGCCCGCGGCGTTCTTCATCACCCCGTCCTGCACCGTCCAGCCGGCCTCTTCCATCAGCGCAAGGGCGCGGGCGATGCCCTTGCGATTGCGCTCGGTTCCGTCGGACACCGGCAAGGTATAGCCCTCCAGCACCCCGGGCAGAAGCTCGTCGGCAAAGGGGGCGAGCAGCTCGGCCACGCGCCCCTTTGCCGGGTGGGTGATATCGGCGCCGAGCACCGAATTGTCGAAATAGCTCTCGATCCGGGGCAGGGTGCCGCCGTTCAGCGTCGTGTTGATGAACTCGAAATTGAAGGCCTGGATCATCGCCTCGCGCACCCGCCAGTCCTTGAACACGTCGCGCCGGGTGTTCATGACGAAGCCGTTGATGCCCGTCGGGCGCTGGTGGGGGATGTCGGAGAGCACGATGTCGCCCGCGCGCACCGCGGGGAAGTCGTAATTCGTGGCCCATTTCGCCGCGTTGGTCTCGCGGTAGACCGACGCCTCGCCGGCCTTGAAGGCCTCGAACACCACATCGCCGTCGCCGTAATAGTCGAAGCGCACCACGTCGAAATTCGCCTTGCCGCGCATGAAGGGCAGATCCTTGCCCCAGTAGTCGGGATTGCGGCGCAGGGTCAGCGAGCGGCCGGTCTCGAAACTGTCGATCACATAGGGCGAGGAGCCGATCGGCACGATGTCGACACCGCTCTGGCTGAAATCGACGCCCTCCCATTGCGCCCGTTTCAGGATCGGGCGCATGCCGAGGATCAGCGGCAATTCGCGGTCGGGGGTGTTGAAGGTGAAGCGCACCGAGCGCGGGCCGGTCTGCTCCATCTTCGCCACCTTCTTCCAGGCGCTGGCATAACGCGGGTGGCCCTTGGTGGCGAGGGTTTCGTAAGACCACATCACGTCGTCGATGGTAACCGGGCTGCCGTCGGAAAAGCGCGCCTCGGGGCGCAGGGTGAACTCGACCCAGGAGCGGTCGGGCGGGGTGTCGATGCTTTCGGCGAGCAGGCCATAGAGGCTGAAGGGCTCGTCATAAGAGCGGCCCATCAGGGTTTCGAACAGCATGAAGCGCAGCTGCCACGGGGCGCGGCCCTTGCGAATCAGCGGATTGAGCGAATCGAATCCCCCCGATTCGGCCAGAATGATGGTTCCGCCCTTCGGCGCGTCGGGATTGGCCTGGGGAAGATGGTCGAAATCGGCCGGAAGGGCGGGGGCGCCATACATGGCAATGCCATGGGCGGGCTCGGCCCGCAGGGGCGCGATGGCGAGCAGAACGAGGGCCAGAATCGCCCAAATCAGGCGGATTTGCCCAGAGAATCGGTGGAAAATCTGTGGTTTCATTCCGGCAACAATCCTTCCCGCGCCTTGTTTCATGGGGCCGATGCTAGGGCCTGCCCCGTTCTTTTTCAAACTTTTAGCTTGGAAGGCGCGGCCGGAAGGATTATAAAGAGGGCACTGCTCGATAGGTTTCTTGCCTGTATGAAACCTGCCTCAATG
>RFKM01000370.1 GCA_003694465.1 Alphaproteobacteria bacterium | reverse complement strand
GGCCAGCCCGACGCCGCCCCCGAAGGCGCCACCGTGGATGCGCCCGATCAGCGGTGCCGGCATCTCGTTCAGTGCCCGCAGCATTTCGGCCAGTTTCCGCGCCTCGCGTATCCGGGTTTCGCGGTCGGCCTCGATCTGGGCCTGCATCCACTTCAGATCGCCCCCGGCGCAGAACACCTTGCCCGCCCCACAGAGCACCACCGCCCGCATCTCGGAGGCTGCGCCAAGGGTGCGGGCAAAGTCGGTGAGCTCGTCGATCATCTGCCCCGACAGGGCGTTGCGCGTCTCGGGCCGGTTCAGGGTGACGGTCACAACGCCCCTGGAATCGCGTTGGATTTCAAGCGTTTCATAGCTCATTTCCCGCTCCTCAGGCTGGCGGCGAAGGCACTGGCGGCGGCGAGCGCCTCGCGGTCGATGCCGGTTTCGAACCCCATCTCCTCGAGCAGCGCGACCACCCGTTCGGTCGCCACGTTGCCCTTCGCTCCCGGCGCGTAGGGGCAACCGCCCAGCCCGGCGACCGAGGCATCGAACACCCGCAAACCGCGTTCGAGGCTCACCCTGATATTGTCGAGCGCGCGATCGTGGGTGTCGTGAAAATGCCCGGCGAGGCGCTCGGGCGGCAGCTCGTCCAGAACCGCATCAAGCATCCGCGCCACGGTTTCGGGCGTGCCGGCGCCGATGGTGTCGCCAAGGCTGATTTCGTAACAGCCCATGTCGAACAAGGCCCTTGCCACTCGGGCGACCGAGGCGGGCCGGGTCGGCCCGTCATAGGGGCAGTCGGTCACGCAGGAGACATAGCCGCGCACCGGAATGCCCGCCGCCCGCGCCGCTTCCACCACCGGGGCAAAGCGCTCGAGGCTCTCGTCGATCGAGCAGTTGATGTTCTTCTGGCTGAACCCTTCCGAGGCCGACCCGAAGATCGCCACCTCGTCGGCCCCCGCCGCCCGCGCCGCCTCGAAGCCGCGCAGGTTGGGGGTAAGCGCGGCGTATGTCACCCCTGGCTTGCGCGCGATCCCGGCCATCACCTCGGCGGCGTCGGCCATCTGCGGCACCCATTTCGGGCTGACGAAGCTCGTCACCTCGATCTTTTCGAAGCCGCAGTCCGAAAGCCGGTCGACCAGCGCGATCTTGTCGGCCGCCGGGATCAGGCGCTTTTCGTTCTGCAACCCATCGCGCGGGCCCACCTCGAAGATCGTCACCCTCTCAGTCATCGGCTTCGGGCTCCAGCCGAAGGAGCAGCGCCCCGTCGGACACCTGATCGCCGGGGGCGACCAGAACCTCGGCGACGGTGCCGGCGCGGGGGGCGGCGAGGGTGTGCTCCATCTTCATCGCCTCGAGGGTGACGAGCGGCGCGCCGGGCTGGGCCTCATCGCCGGCGCGCGCCAGAACGCGGGTGACGAGCCCGGGCATCGGGGCACGCAGTTCGTTGCCGCCGGCCTCGTCGGTTTCCGCGCCGGAAAGCGGGTCGGGAATGGCAAAGGTAAACCCGTGCCCCTCGCAGAACACCGAAACATGGCCGCCGTGGCGCACCACCCGGGCGCGCAGCTGCCGTTCGCCGGTTTCAACGCGAACGGTGTCGCCCTCAAGCGGGGTGATGGAAAGCGCCAGCGCTGTCTCGCCGATGCGCACGACGAACCGCCCGCCGCCGGCGATGGTCACGTGCATCTCCTCGCGGGCGGCGCCGAAGTCGAGCCGGCAGACCTGTTCGGCCGTCTCCCATGCCCGCCAGCCGGTGAGGGCACGCCACGGATCGGAGCCGGTGGCCGGGCGCAGCAGGCCCATCGCCCCCAGCGCCGCAAGCGCCAGAACGTGGGGGGGCGGGGCATCGCCGGTGGTCAGGGCGGCGAGGTCACGGTCGATCAGCCCGGTATCGACCGACCCCGCCCGAAACCCCTCGTGACGGGCCAGCGCCGACAGGAACGAAAGGTTGGTAACCGATCCGGCGATGGCGCACGCCTCGAGAGCGGCGGCCAGCATGTTGAGCGCGGCGCCCCGTGTCGGGCCGTGCACGATGAGCTTGGCGATCATCGGGTCATACCACGGGCTGATCTCGTCGCCCTGACGAACGCCGGAATCGACGCGCACGGCGCCGGGAGAAAATTCCACCCGTGGGGGAAAATCGAGCAGCTCGAGCTTCCCGGTGGCGGGCAGAAAGCCCTTGGCCACGTCTTCTGCATAGAGCCGCGCCTCGAAGGCCCAGCCGTCGATCGCCAGTTCATCCTGGCGCATCGGCAGCGCCTCGCCGGCGGCAACGCGCAACTGCCACTCGACCAGATCGAGCCCGGTGATCGCCTCGGTCACCGGGTGTTCGACCTGCAGGCGGGTGTTCATTTCCATGAACCAGAACCCGTCGGGGCGCAGCGGGCCGGAACCATCGACGATGAATTCCACCGTTCCCGCGCCGCGGTAGCCGATGGCCTTGGCCGCGCTCACCGCCGCGGCCCCCATCGCCGCGCGCAGCTCGGGGGTCATCCCCGGCGCGGGGGCTTCCTCGATCACCTTCTGGTGGCGCCGTTGCAGAGAGCAATCGCGCTCGAAGAGGTGGACGACATTGCCGTGACCATCGCCGAACACCTGCATCTCGATATGGCGGGGCGAGGCGATGAATTTCTCGATCAGGCAGGCCGGATCGCCGAAACTCGCCTGTGCCTCGCGCTGCGCCGCCTCCAGCGCGGGGGCAAAATCCTCGGGCCTGTCGACGCGCCGCATTCCCTTGCCTCCGCCGCCCGCGCGGGCCTTGATCAGCACCGGATAGCCGATGCGCGCCGCCTCCTCGGCGAGGAACTCCCCCTCCTGCCGGGCGCCATGATAGCCCGGCACCACCGGCACGCCGGCCTTTTCCATCAGCGCCTTGGCGGCATCCTTCAGCCCCATCGCCCGGATCGCCTCTGCCGTCGGGCCGATGAACACCAGCCCCGCCGCCTCGACCGCCTCGACGAATTCGGGGTTTTCCGACAGGAAACCGTAGCCGGGGTGAATCGCCTCGGCCCCGGTCTCGAGCGCGGCGGCGATGATCGCCTCGCCGCGCAGATAGCTCTCGGCCACGGGCGCCGGGCCGATATGCACCGCCTCCCCCGCCATGAGCACATGGCGCGCGCCGGCGTCGGCGTCGGAATAGACGGCCACCGTCTTCACCCCGAGGCGGTGGGCCGTGGCGATGACGCGGCAGGCGATCTCGCCCCGGTTGGCTATGAGGATCTTCCGAAACATCGCGCGCCTCACATCCTGAACAGGCCGAAACGGGTGTCGGCAATGGGGGCGTTGAGCGCCGCCGACAGGCTCAGCGCCAGCACCTCGCGGCTCTTGCGCGGGTCGATGATGCCATCGTCCCAGAGCCTTGCGCTGGCATAGAGCGGGTGCGACTGGCGCTCGAACTGCTCGATGGTGGGTTGCTTGAAGGCCGCTTCTTCCTCTTCCGACCAGCTGCCGCCGGCGCGCTCGATGGCCTCGCGCCGCACCGTCGCCAGCACCCCGGCCGCCTGTTCGCCGCCCATCACCGAGATGCGGGAATTGGGCCATGTCCAGAGGAAGCGCGGATCGTAGGCGCGCCCGCACATGCCGTAGTTGCCCGCCCCGAACGAGCCGCCCACCAGCATGGTGATCTTCGGCACCGCCGTCGTTGCCACCGCCGTGACCAGCTTTGCCCCGTCCTTGGCGATGCCGCCGGCCTCGTAGCGCTGGCCGACCATGAAGCCGGTGATGTTCTGCAAGAACACCAGCGGAATCTTGCGCTGCGAGCACAGCTCGACGAAATGCGCCCCCTTCACGGCGCTTTCGGAAAACAGCACGCCATTGTTGGCAATGATGCCCACCGGCATGCCCATCACATGGGCAAAACCGCAAACGAGCGTCGTGCCGTAGCGGGCCTTGAACTCGTCGAAGCGCGAGCCGTCGACGATGCGGGCGATGACTTCGCGGATGTCGTAAGGCGTGCGCAGATCGGCGGGCACGACGCCGAGCAGTTCTTCGGGGTCGTAAAGCGGGTCTTCCGGCGTTTGCAGCTCCAGCGGCGCGGGCTTCACCCGGTTGAGATTTGCCACCGCTTCGCGGGCCAGCGCCAGCGCGTGGGCGTCGTCCTCGGCGAGGTAATCGGCCACCCCCGAAAGGCGCGTGTGCACGTCGCCGCCGCCAAGGTCTTCGGCGCTGACCACCTCGCCGGTGGCCGCCTTGACCAGCGGCGGGCCGGCGAGGAAGATCGTGCCCTGTTCGCGCACGATGATCGTCACGTCGGACATGGCCGGAACGTAGGCCCCCCCGGCGGTGCAGGAGCCCATGACCACGGCGATCTGGGCGATCCCCCGGGCCGACATGTTGGCCTGATTGAAGAAGATCCGCCCGAAATGGTCGCGGTCGGGGAAGACCTCGTCCTGGTTCGGCAGGTTGGCGCCGCCGCTGTCGACGAGGTAGACGCAGGGCAGGTGGTTGGCCGCGGCGATCTCCTGCGCGCGCAGGTGCTTCTTCACCGTCAACGGGAAGTAGGTGCCGCCCTTCACCGTGGCATCGTTGCAGACCACCATCACCTCGCGCCCCGAGACCCGGCCGATGCCGCAGATCAGGCCCGCCGAGGGGCTGGCGCCGTCATACATCCCGTGCGCCGCAAACTGGCCGATCTCGAGAAAGGGCGAACCGGGGTCGAGCAGCCGCGCCACCCGTTCGCGCGGCAGGATCTTGCCCCGGCTCACATGCCGGGCGCGCGCCTTTTCGCCGCCGCCAAGGCGCGCGGCCTCGGCGGCTTCGCGGACGGTCTCGATCAGCGCGAGGTGCGCTTCGCGGTTTGCCCGGAAAGCCTCGGAGCCGGCATGGACTTGCGATTTCAGGATCATGGCCTCTCCTCGGCGGCGCGGCGCTTGAGTTCCTTGCGGATGATCTTGCCGGTCACGGTCATCGGCAGGGAATCGACAAAGCTCACCTCGCGGGGTTTCAGATGCGGCGAAAGGCGGGTGCCGACCCAGTCGATCAGGGTGGCTGCGTCGGCCTCTGCGCCCGGCTTCAAAACCACGTAGGCCTTGACGATCTCGGTGCGCAGCGGATCGGGCTTGCCGACCACGGCGGCAGTGGCGACGGCGGGATGGGTGACGAGGCAATCCTCGATCTCGGCCGGGCCGACGCGGTAACCGCCGGTGGTGATCACGTCATCATCCCGCCCGACGAAGCGCAGGTAGCCCTCTTCCCAAAGCCCGCGGTCGCCGGTGAGCATCCAGTCGCCCCGGAACTTCTCGGCCGTCGCCCGCGGGTTGTTCCAATAGTGCAGCATCATCGAGGCCGCGCCCCGGCGAACGGCGATATCGCCCTCGGCGGCACTCTCGTTCCCTTCCTCGTCGATCACCCCGACCTCGAAGCCCGGCACCGGCTTGCCGATGCAACCGGGCCGCGGCGGAAACAGCGAGGCCGCCGACGAGGCCACCATGTTGCACTCGGTCTGGCCGTAGAATTCGTTGATCGTCACGCCCAGCGCCTCGCGCCCCCAGGCGAGCATCTCGGCCCCCAGCGGCTCGCCCCCGGAGGCGACGCTGCGCAGGCCCTCGATGCGCGTGCCCGCCGCCTTCAGCATCCTGAGCGCGGTGGGCGGGAAGAAGACGTTGCGCACGCCGTGGCGGGCGATGAGGGCGGCACATTCGGCGGGGTCGAACTTCGCCATCCGCGCCGCCACCACCGGCACCCCCAGCACCAGCCCCGGCATCAGAACGTCGAAAAGCCCGCCGATCCAGGCCCAGTCGGCGGGCGTCCAGAGCACATCGCCCGGCTGGCCGAGAAAATCGTGGCTCATCTCGACGCCGGGCAGGTGGCCGGTCAGCACCCGGTGGCCGTGGAGCGCGCCTTTCGGCTTGCCGGTGGTGCCGGAGGTGTAGATGAGCAGCGCCGGGTCTTCCGGCCCGGTGTCGGCGATCTTGGTGAGCGGGTTCGGGAGGGTCTCGGCTTCGGGCACGAAGGGGGTCTCCACCCGCCCGGCGCTTTCGGCATCGGTGATCACCAGCGCCGCGCCGCTATCCTCGAGCCGCACCCGCAGTGCATCTTCGCCAAAGAGCTTGAAGAGCGGAACCGAAATCGCCCCGATCTGCCAGATGGCGATATGCGCTGCCGCGCACCAGCCATCCTGCGAGCGCAGCACGCCAACCCGGTCGCCGCGCCCGACGCCGCGCGCCAGCAGCGCCGCCGCCAGCCGGCCGGCCATGCGCCGCAGGTCGCCATAAGTGAGCGCGCCGCGCCCGTCTTCGACGATGGCCACCTTGGCGTCGGGATGGGCCAGCACCTGCGCCGCCATGTTCAGCCGCTCCGGCAGCGCCCAGCGAAAGCCGGCGCGCAGGGCGTCATATGGGGCGCGGGTAAGCATCAGCGCATCGCCGCCATCAGCTCGCGACCGATGAGCATGCGGCGGATCTCGGAAGTTCCCGCGCCGATTTCCATGAGTTTCGCGTCACGGAAAATCCGGCTCACCGGGGTTTCGTTCATGAAGCCCATGCCGCCCATCGCCTGCACCGCCTGATGGGCCACCACCATCGCCTCTTCCGAAGCATAGAGCACGCAGGCGGCGGCGTCCTGCCGCGTCACCTCGCCCCGGTCGGCGGCCTTGGCCACCTCGTAGACATAGGCCCGGGCCGAGTTCATCTTGGTATACATGTCGGCGATCTTGCCCTGCATGAGCTGGAAATTCCCGATCGGCTGGCCGAACTGCTCGCGCGTGGCGACATAGGGCATCACCTCGTCCATGCAGGCGGCCATGATGCCGGTGCCGATGCCCGAAAGCACGATGCGCTCATAGTCGAGCCCGCTCATCAGCACCCGCACCCCCTTGCCCTCTTCGCCCAGCACGTTCTCGAACGGCACTTCGACATCCTCGAAGATCAGCTCGGCGGTGTTCGAGCCGCGCATCCCCAGCTTGTCGAAATGCTCCGAGGTCGAAAACCCTTTCATGGTCTTCTCGACGATGAAGGCGGTGATGCCCTTGGGCCCTGCGTCGGGGTCGGTCTTGGCATAGACGACGAGCGTATCGGCATCGGGGCCGTTGGTGATCCAGAACTTGGTGCCATTGAGCACGTAATAGCCGTTGCGCTTCTCGGCCCGCAGTTTCATCGAGACCACGTCCGAGCCGGCGCCGGCCTCCGACATCGCCAGCGCGCCGACATGCTCGCCCGAGATCAGCTTCGGCAGGTATTTCGCCCGCTGCTCGGGCGTGCCGTTACGGCGGATCTGGTTGACGCAGAGGTTGGAATGAGCGCCGTAGGAGAGCGAGACGCTGGCCGAGGCGCGGGCGATTTCCTCGGTGGCCACCACATGGGCGAGGTAGCCCATGCCCGCGCCGCCGTCTTCCTCGGGCACGGTGATGCCGAGCAGGCCCAGCTCGCCCATCTCGCGCCAGAGCTCGGCGGGGAAATCATTGCGCCGGTCGATCTCGGCGGCCATCGGCTTCACCCGTTCCTGCGCCCAGCGATGCACCGTCTCGCGCAGGGCATTCACGTCGTCTCCGAGATCGAAAGTCATTGTCGCGTGGAACATCGGCTTCTCCGCTGGATCAGGTCGGCCTCGGATTTTGCCAGTTCGACCATCGCAAACAATGACAGGGGCAATCGAAAATGTTGATCATTTTTGCCACAACTTGCGACCGGCCACCCACGGGTCGCGCCGCCCGCCAAAGGCGAAGAAAAATAAATTTTTGATTTTTCGGAATTTTTCCTTGCGCTTTTCAAATCGGCCAAGTAGAGAGGGCGGGCTACGTTACTTCTACTCGAACCACTGCTCCGTATACCGGCTTCAGTTGATCGCTTCGAACTGACAGGCCGGGCTGTCGCATTCCGCGGGCAGCAACATATACAGGAGACACGGACATGGCCAAAGGCACCGTGAAATGGTTCAATTCTACCAAAGGCTTCGGCTTCATCGAGCCCGAAACGGGCGGGCGTGACGTTTTCGTTCACATCTCGGCCGTCGAACGCGCCGGTCTGACCGGCCTCGCCGATGCGCAGAAGGTGACCTACGACATCGAATCGGGCCGCGACGGCCGCGAGAGCGCGACCAACCTCGCCCTCGTCTGATCCCACCCGATCGGAACGGTTGAAGCCGGGCGCCCTCGCGGGCGCCCGGTTTTTTCATGCGCACGGCAACCGGTTGTCCGCACGCACCTTACCCGGCGAGCCAGGTTTCGGCTTTTGCCTGGTCCGGCACGCCGCCGGAATGGACGAACTTGCCATCGATAGCGACGGCGGGGGTGCGCACGACGCCGGCCATGGCAATTTTCGAATAACCCATTTCCTTGGTGACATTGGCCTCGATGCCGAGCTTCTCGGCCGCGGCCTTCATGATCTGCGCGGTCTTTTCGCAGTTCGCGCAGCCGGAGCCGTTAACGGTGATCTCTATCATGTGTCGTTCCTGTCCGTCGCTGCGGTCGTGTTCAGTTTACGGGAACGTTGAAGAGCGAGCCGATTGCGGCGGTGGCGAGCATGGCGAAGCCGCCCCAGAACACCACGCGCGTCACCGCCCTGAGCACGGGGGCGCCGCCGGTTCTGGCCGAGAGCGCGCCAAGCAGCCCGAGGGCGATTACCGAGGCCAGGGTCGTGACCATCGCGATCCTGCCGTCGGGAGAGACCAGCACCGCCCCGAGCGGCAAGGCCGCCCCCGCCGTGAATGATGCCGCCGAAGACAGGGCCGCCTGCAGCGGGCGCGCCGAGGCGACATCGGAAAGGCCAAGTTCGTCGCGGGCGTGGGCTCTGAGCGCATCGCCGGCCATCAGTTCCGTGGCGACCTGATCCGCCAGTTCGGGAGAAAGCCCCCGGTCCCGATAGATGCCTGCCAGTTCTTCATGTTCGGCCTCGGGCATGGTGGCCAACTCGGTGCGCTCACGGTCGAGATCCGACGATTCGGTATCCGCCTGAGATGACACCGCGACATATTCGCCCGCGGCCATCGAGAGCGCGCCCGCGACCAGCCCGGCGACACCGGCGGTAAGGACCTCGCCGGCGGAAAGCCCCGCGCTGGCGACCCCGGCGATCAGGCTCGCGGTGGACACGATGCCATCATTGGCGCCCAGCACCGCGGCCCGCAGCCAGCCAACACGGGAAATGAAATGCTTTTCGGGCGATTGCTTCGGAGCCGGGGAAGAAACGGTCATCGGGGGTTCTCCTTGCCTGTTTCATGTCAGGTTGGCCGTGGTGCAGTCGGTGCTTTCCGCCTCGAATTGCAACGTCGGATGGGTGATTTCGAATTTCTCGTGCAGGGCCTCGGCAATCCGGGCGCGCAGCACGTCGATATCGGTGAGCATCTGGTCGGGCACCACGATGTGGGCCTCGAAGTGAATGTCGCCCTCTGTGGCCTGCCACAGGTGGGTATGATGCACGGCGACCACCCCTTCGGTGCCGAGAATCGCCGCGCGCACATCGGCCAGCGCCAGCCCCTCGGGCGCGGCGAGCAGGATCTGGTCAACCGCGCGCCAGAGAATCCTGAGCGATTCCCACAGCACCCAGGCGCCGATGGCAAAGGTCAGAACAGGATCGACCCAGGTGACGTTCCACAAGACGATGGCCACCGCCCCGACAATCACCGCAAGGCTCGACACCGCGTCGGACAGAAGGTGCAGGTAGGCCGCGCGCAGATTGAGGTTGTTCTCGGAGCCCTCGCGCAGGAGAAAGGTGCCCAGCGTATTGGCCACAAGGCCGATCGCCGCGACGGCAATCATGACGCCGCCCGAAACCGGTTCGGGCGACAGGAGCCTTTGCCCTGCCTCGAAGAACAGCCAGATCGAGACAGCCACCAGCGTGCCGGCATTGATGACCGCGGCGATGAGCTGCGCGCGCCCGAGGCCGAAGGTGTGCCGGTCGGTGCGCGGGGCGGCCTGAAGCTTCATGGCGATCCACGCGATGACGATGGCAACCCCGTCCGAGGCATTGTGCAGCCCGTCGGAGATCAGCGCCAGCGAACCAGAGATCAGGCCGCCGACAATCTCGGCAAGGGTAATGGCAAGGTTGAGCGCCAGCACCAGCATGAGGCGCGAGGTGCTGGTCGGGGCCTCGTGGGCGTGATCGTGGGGCACTTGCGCCTCCGTGGTTGATCGGGCCGGGCGCCGAAGGCTATTGCGCCGTCCAGCCGCCGTCGACAGGGATCGTCGTGCCGGTGACGTTATGGGCCACCGGGTCGCACAGCCAGAGCGCCAGGGCGCCAATCTCCGACGGATCGGAGGTGCGCAGCGAGGGCTGTTTCTCCGCCAGCAGATCGGCAATGCCCTTTTCCCGGTCGCCGCCATGAAGCGCCGCGCGGGCCTCGATCTGCGGCTCGATCAGCTTCGTTTCGGTCCAGCCCGGCGCGATGCAGTTGACGGTGATGCCGCCGCTTTCGCGCGAGCCCTGGGCGGCATATTCCAGCGCCGCCACCTTCGAGAGCCCGACAAGACCGTGCTTCGCCGCCACGTAGGGCGCCTTGTTGACCGAGGCCACCAGCCCGTGAACGCTGGCGATATTCACCACCCGGCCATAGCCGCGCCGGGCCATCGCCGGCAGCGCCGCATGCATGGTGTGAAAGGCTGCCGACAGGTTGACGGCGATGATCGCATCCCATGTTGCGCGGTCGGCGTCTTCAAGGCTCACGGTGATCTGGATGCCGGCGTTGTTGATGAGGATATCCACACCGCCCCAGCCTTCGGCTTCGGCCATCATCGCGGCGATCGCCTCCGGGTCGGTGAGATCGGCGCCGAAAAAGCGCGCCTCGGGCGCCCCGGCGGCCCGAACCGCCTCGAGCGCCGCCGGCGCTTGCGCCTCGCCCGGCAGGCCATGGAGGGCAATGCGCGCGCCGGCTCCGGCCAGCGCCTTGGCCACCGCCAGCCCGATCCCCTGCACGGAACCGGTCACCAGCGCCGTCCTGCCCGAAAGATTGGTCATTTTTCCGTCTCCTTTTCCATGTCCAGCCGGGCGCGAAGGTCTTTCTTCAGCACCTTTCCGTAAGCGTTTTTCGGCAGATCGTCGACGAAGACATAGGCCTTCGGCCGCTTGAACCGCGCGATACGCTCGAGGCAGAGCGCGTCGAGTTCGTCGGGCGAGACCGCCTCGCCCGGGCGCGGGGCGACGAAGGCCACCACCACCTCGCCCCACTCCGGGTCGGGCTTGCCGACCACCGCCACCTCGCGCACGGCGGGGTGAGTGAGCAGGACTTCCTCGACCTCGCGCGGATAGATGTTCGACCCGCCGGAAATGATCACGTCCTTCGAGCGGTCCTGCAAGGTGACATAGCCATCTTCGTCCATCCGCCCCATGTCGCCGGTCCAGAGCCAGCCGCCGCGCAGGGTTTTCGCCGTCGCCTCGGGGTTATGCCAGTAGCCGGCCATGACCGTTGCCCCGCGCACCACGATCTCGCCGATCTCGCCGGGGGGCAATTCGCGGCCTTCCGCATCGACGATGCGCACCTCGACAGCGCTTTGCGCCGTGCCGACCGAATTGAGCCGCGCGCGCCAGTGCGGGTGGGTGCGGTCGGCCACGTCGGCGCGGGGCAGCGCGGTGATGCCCATCGGGCATTCGCCCTGCCCGTAGATCTGCACGAAGCGCGGGCCCATGACCTCGACCGCCTCCAGAATGTCGGCCTCATACATCGGGCCGCCGGCATAGACGATGGTGCGCAGCCCCTCGCCGGCCTCCCCGCGCGCCCTCGCGGCATCGACCAGCCGGCGCACCATGGTCGGGGCGGCAAACATCGACACGCTGCCAAGCGCCTTGCCGAGTTCGAGGATTTCGCCCGCCTCGAAACCGCCGCTCTCGGGCACCACATGGCGTGCGCCGCGCAGGATGTGCATGAAGTTGTAAAGCCCGGCCCCGTGGCTCATTGGCGCGGCATAGAGCGCGGCATCTTCCGCGCGCACCTCGTCGACATCGACGAAATAGCAGAACGTCATGCTGGCGATATTTTCCGCCGTCAGCATCACGCCCTTCGGCCGCCCCGTGGTGCCGGAGGTGTAGAACAGCCACAGCGGCGCATCGGGGCCCATCTCCACTGGCCGTGGCATCGGTTCGGCGCGGCGCATGGCGGCAAAGTCACCGCCCTCGGTCGAGACGATCGGCGCCGCCGCATCGGGCAGCGCCTCGGCGAGCTGCGCGCCCAGCCTTTCATCGCTGAAAACCAATGCGGCGCCGGCGTTGCCGATGATCCAGGCCGCTTCTTTCGGGTGCAGCTTGGCATTGATCGGAACGGCCACGGCGCCGGCGTGCCAGACCCCGTAGAGCGCCTCGAGATACTCGGTGCGGTTGGCCATGAAGAGCGCCACCCGGTCGCCGGGGCCGATCCCGCGCGCGCCCAGCGCCGCCCCGATGCCCGCCGCCGAGCGGGCAAACCCTTCATAGCTCGCCCGCAGCCGCGTGCCCGAGAAAAGCGCCGGGCGCTCGGGCCAGCGCCGGGCCGCCCGCGTGAGCCACAGCGCCGGGTTCATCTTTCCGCCGCGAGGATCGAGCAGTAATTGGCCACGCCCGAGCCGCCCATGTTGAAGACCAGCGCCAGTTCCGCGCCGGGGCGCTGCATCTCGCCGGCGGTTCCCGTCACTTGCCGGGCGGCGAGCACATGCATCGAAACCCCCGTCGCCCCGACCGGGTGCCCCTTGGCCTTGAGCCCGCCCGAGAGGTTGACCGGCAGGCGCCCGCCGCGCTCGGCGATGCCTTCGGCGACGACCTCGGCCCCGCGCCCCTTCGGCGCCAGCCCCATCGCCTCGTAGATCATCAACTCTGCGATGGTGAAACAGTCATGCACCTCGGCCGTGTCGATGTCGTTCACGGTGACGCCCGCCTCGTCATAGGCGCGCCCGATCGCCACCCGCGCGCCCGTCAGTTCGGTCATGTCGCGCCGTGACATCGGCAGGAAGTCGTTGGCCTGCGCGGCGCCGCGAAAGCCCACGGCATGGGCAAAATCGCCGGCCATGTCTTCGGCCACCATCACCAGCGCCGCCGCGCCGTCAGTGATCAGCGAGCAATCGGTAAGCCGGAGCGGCGGGGCGATCATCGGGTTCTTTTCGCTGACGGTATTGCAGAAATCGAACGTCACCTCGCGGCGCATCTGCGCCAGCGGGTTGGCCAGCGCGTTGCGGTGGTTCTTCACCGCGATGCGTGCCAGCGCCTCTGACTGGTCGCCGAAGGCCTGGAAATAGCCCGAGGCGATGCGCGCGAAGATCTGCGGAAAGCTCATCCCCGCCTCGTCGCCCGAATAGGAGGCACCGGCCAGCGCCTCGGTGACGCCGGGCGTGTCGAGTTCGGTCATCTTCTCGGCCCCGATCACCAGCACCCGCCGGGCCGCGCCGGACCGGATCGCATCGCGGGCGGCAAAGACCGCCGCCGAGCCCGAGGCGCAGGCGTTCTCGACCCGCGTTGCCGGCTTGAAGCGCAGCCCATCGTCCAGCCCGAGCACCAGCGACGAGGCAAAGGCATCGGCCACCATGCGATTGTTGAAATGGCCCAGCCAGATGGCGTCGATATCGGCGGGCTCCAACCCCGCCATTTCGATCGCCTCGGCCGCCGCTTCCTGAATCAGCGCCTCGAGCGTCTTGTCCTTGTGCACGCCAAAGGCGGTGTGCCCCCAGCCGACGATCTTCGCATCCATGGCATCCTCCTCGTTCCGGTCCACAGGGCAGCACCCCCGACCCGATCCATGCCGTAAACCGGC
>RFKM01000369.1 GCA_003694465.1 Alphaproteobacteria bacterium | reverse complement strand
GGCCGAAACGGCGACAGTTGCGCCCGCGCCCGATCCCGGGCCCGAAGAGGGGGGCGCCTCGGCCACGCCCGACCGCGACGTTGCCGATTGCCGGGCGCTGGCCGGCGAGGCCAGCGCCGGTGTGCCGCCCAATGCCGAAGCAGCGCGCGAACACCGCACGGCCCTCGCCGCGGCCGCCGGGGCCTGCACCCGCGCCGCCGGGGCCGACGATGCGCCACCCGACCTGCTGTTCCTCGCCGCCGAAATCGCTCAGGGCCGGCGCGATACCGCCCGTGCCTTCGCGCTGCTCCAGCGCGCCGCCAAGGCCGGGTTCGGACCGGCCGAAACCCGGCTTGGCGATTACTACCTCTTCGGCGCCGCCCCCGGCGGCAAGAACATCGAGGCGGCCGTCGAACATTACGAGAAGGCGACGCTCCTGCACGACGCCCCCGGCATGACCACGCTCGCCCTCATGCACCGCGCCGCCACCGGCGTTCCGAAAGACCCGGCCCGGATGGTGGCGCTGCTCGGCTGGGCCGCCGATGCCGGCTACCACTTCGCGCAATACCGCCTCGCCCAGACCTACCTGAACGGCGAGGGCATTCCCGGGCGCAGCGACGAGAGCCTCGGCATCCCCGATCCGGCCCGCGCCGCGAAGCTCTATACAAAGGCCGCCGAGGCCGGAAACATGCAGGCCGCGCTCGAGCTGGCCGCCCTCTATGCCGACCCGAACTCGCCCCTCGGCGAGAACCCCGAAGAGCGCGCGCGCCTCGTGCGCATGGCGGCGAACGCCGGCCTTCCCGAGGCCAAGGCGGCGCTGGCGGCCCTCTACGAAACCGGGCAGGGAGTCGAGAAAGACCCGGCCCTTGCCGCCCAGCTCTACGTCGAGGCGCTCGAAAGCGGCAAGCTCGCCTTCGACGAATTGCGGCGCGCCGCCCCGGCGCGCTGGGACGAGGCGACGGCGATCGAGTTCCAGAGGCTGCTGGCCGACCGTGGCCTTTATGATGGCGCGCTCGACGGGGTCGTCGGGCCGAACACCCGGGCGGCGGCCCGGGCGCTCAGCGGTCGGTGACGCGCGCAAGGTGCGGCACGCGTTGCAAAAATCGAACATCGCCGCTGCGGAAACCGGGCGTGTCTACCCGGATGCAAACATTTTTCGAACAATACCGGGGCGGGGCGCCCCGGGGCGGATGCACCGCTTCGCGCGCCCGACCCTTTCCGCGCCCGCCGGCGCTCCCTATCTCGACGGGACAATGTGAGAAAGGCGGGGGGCGATGGGCGCAATTCTGACATATGCCTTCGCGGCGATCGGCGTCGGGCTGACCGGCATCGCCCTGATCTGGGTTCTCCAGCAGCGCCGCAGCCCGCAATCGGCCCTCGCCTGGATCCTGTTCATCCTGACCGTGCCCTGGGTCGGGGTGCCGGCGTTCTTCGCCTTCGGGGTGCGCAAGCGTGGCGCGATGTATGCCCCGGCGGTCTTCCAGAACCGCGCCGCGCCGCCGCCGCTCAACCCGCTCGACGACCAGCTGCGCCGGCTCGACTGCCCGGCGGCCACCACGGGCAACAGCATCACCGCCGAAACGCGCGCATCCGAGGCCCGGGCAACGCTCACCGCGCTGGTGGACGAGGCCGAGCACAGCCTCTGCATCCTGCTCTACCAGCTCGAGCCCGATGCCGCCTCCGAAGCCTTCATCGAGGCGCTGCGCCGCGCCGCCCTGCGCGGGGTCGAGGTCCGGCTGGTTCTCGATCAGGTCGGCGCCTTCTGGCGCCCCCGTCGCGCCCTGCGCCGCCTGCGCGACGCCGGGGTCGAGATCCGCCTCTTCCCGGTCTTTTCCGTTTTCCGCGGCACCGCCCGGCTCAACCTGCGCAATCACCGCAAGCTGGTGCTGGCCGACGGCAAGCGCCTCTGGACGGGTGGACGCAATGTCGGGGCGAGCTACCTTGGCCCCGACGACGCCCCCGGCACCTGGCACGATCTGAGCTTCATGGTCGAGGGGCCGGTGGTGGCGCGTTATGCAGAAATGTTCGAGGCCGACTGGTCGAAGATCACCGAGACCCCGACCCGTCCGGTTGTCTTCGACGACACCCCCGTCGGCAAGGCGCAGCTGCAACTGGTCCCCTCCGGCGCCGACATGGAGCATGACGCTCTGCATGACGCGATCGTGCATGCCATCCACACCGCCACGCGCCGGATCTGGATTTCGACACCCTACCTGCTGCCGACCGACCAGATCCAGCACGCCCTGACAACCGCCGCCCGCCTCGGGCGGGACGTGCGCATCATGCTGCCGCAACGCTCAAACCAGCGCGTGACCGATTTCGCCGCCGGCTCCTACGTGCGCGACCTCGACGAGGCCGGCGCCCGGATCCTGCGCCATGCCCCGCCCATGCTCCATGCCAAGGCCATCCTGCTCGACGACATCGCCATCGTCGGCTCGGCCAATCTCGACGTGCGCTCGATGTTGATCAATTTCGAAAGCGGGCTCGTCCTCTCCGACAGCGCATCGGTGGCCGCCATCGAGACGTGGTTCGAGGAGGAATTCGGCCATTGCGCCGAAGGCGTCGAGCCTGCCGGTCTGCTGCGCCGCCTCGCCGAGGCCACCTTCCGGCTCGGCGCGCCGGTGCTCTAATCCTGTGGGCGCAGAGGCGTCCGGGCCAGCGCCCGCGCAATCGCCCCGGCCACCTCGCTCACCGCCCGGGCAACACCCGGCGAAAGCGCGTCACCCGGGGCGAACCCCCGCCCCTCGATCGCCCAGATCTCGACCCGCTCCGGCAGCATGTCCAACGCCCGCGCCAGACCCACCGCCTCGGCAATCCCGATCCCGTGCGAGGAAACCGAGCGCAACCAGCCCGGCAAGGCATCGGCCCGCCCGTCGAGCCGCGTCACCGAACCGACCGGCGCGCCCGACCGGCAGGCATCGACAATCACCACCCGCGCGCGCCCTTCCATC
>RFKM01000048.1 GCA_003694465.1 Alphaproteobacteria bacterium | reverse complement strand
GGTTTCGAGCAGCTGCATCGAGCTTTCGAAGGCGCCCGCGGGCCGATCGACACCCCCTGCCAGAACGAGCGCCGAATTGACGCCCGCCTCGCCGGCATAGCGCTTCAGCCAGTCATCAAGCACGGTTTCGCTGGCGATGATTCGAGCGGGGAAGTGCGGCATCACGTCGAATCCGTCGCGGGCGAGGCGGCCCGCCGTGCGCACCATGTCGTCAATCGGCGTGCCGTCGATATGGGCCACATAGACACGCGAGCCACGGGGCAGGATGGACCGGAAGTCATCAACCTTCGCGGCGGTGCGGGGCATCACCTCGATCGAAACGCCCTGCAAAAAGGCCTTCAACGGGTTTTGCGCGTTCATCAATTCCACCATCGACATCGGTTCCTCCCCGCTTCATCGGGCGATTGCGCCCTTGGACCGGTGTAGCCGCGCGGCGAGGTCGGCGGCGCGCAGAAACCGTCATTTCGCGGCCGGATTGCGCCACTTCAGGGCGGTCGTCCCGGGCTGGCCGCGCGAGCGGAACCGGAAGGGTCCACAATCTGTTTCCTGGTTAATCCGGAGTCGTGATGGACAAGCACTGCCTGATCGCCCTATTAATTGGCGAGGGGTTGTAGGCCATGCTGAAATCACGCGCAAAATATCACCTGGGCCAGGTCGTCCGTCACCGGAAACACCCGTTCCGGGGGGTCGTGTTCGACGTTGATGCCATGTTTTCCAATACCGAGGAATGGTATCAGGCGATTCCCGAAGAGAGCCGTCCGGCCAAGAACCAGCCGTTTTACCATCTGCTCGCCGAGAACGACGAAAGCTATTATGTGGCCTATGTTTCGGCGCAGAACCTGGCGGCGGATTTCTCGGGTGAACCGGTGTCGCACCCGGACTTGCCCGAGCTTTTCGGCGAATTCGAAGATGGGCAATATCCGTTGCAGTTCCAGTTGAACTGACCGGACGATTCGGGCCGAAAGATTTCGCCTCTCTTGCTTCCGAACCGGGAAACGCGCCTTTCGGAGCGGGCGCGACCGGCGTTTGATCGGAGTATCAAACCGAGCGCCAGGCACCCAGAAATGGCGCGATGTGGTCCCGCCCGGCTTTTTCCGTGGCGAGGGCTGGCGAGCAGCAGCGGCGGATAAGGCGCGAAAGGTCGACTTGGAAGAAGGGTCGGTTGCGGTGCTGTTCCGGGATCGGCGTTGTTCGGGCTAGCGGAAGCAGCGAGGTGATGGGCGTGATTTCGGCTTCCGGTAATTGGGCAAACTGGCCTCGACGCCGGGCACTGGGTGGGGGCTGTCAAGCCCGGCGCCGAGGGAAGCCGATCAAGCTACGATCTTGCTATGATCGGGAAATTGGTTGCAGGTGAGGAACAATCGCGGAAATTTTTTGGCATTATCGAATTGGAATGCCGCCTGCGCCCCCTCGTTCGCCCAATTTCAGGGCGAGGCACCTTCGTTGCATGGGCTCGGAACTCCAGCGGCTTCTTCCTCATTTCCGACGAGAAGGGAAATTTCGTTGAGTCCCCCCGTGCGGCGATAACAGACGCAGTCGCACAGGGTTCGGATGAGGTTCCAGCCAAAGCCGCCTTCGGGCAAGCCCTTCATGTCATCCGGGATTTCCGGCAGCTTGCCATCCGGGATCTTGCCGCCGGGCATGGGAGCGCCATTGTCGCGCACGCACAAGGCAATCGCGGGCTTTGGGCCGAAGAGTTCAAGCTCTATCCGCCCGCTCGAGCTTTCAGCGAAGGCATGCTCGACCACGTTGTTGAGAAGTTCCCCGAGAACGATCTGAACGTGATCGGAGAGGTGCGCGTCTGCCCCGAGCGCCAACAGGCGATCGTGGACGCGCTGTAGCGCATCCCTCACGGCCAGATTTGTGCTCGCAAACTCGAGTTCAAGAACCGGCGCCTGCCTTTCCTTCAGCGCCCGGATGCTCTGGATACAATGGTCTGAGTCCGACGGAATATCACCCCACATGGGCGGAGCCCTGCCCGACACCTTCCGTATTCTGGTGAATGCGAAAGACCGAGTCCATCCGGGTCAGGCGAAACACCTTCTCGACCATGGGCTGAAGGCCCGCCAGCTCAAGCCGGCGTTCGGGGGCTGCCTGCTTCATGGCTGCGACTACCGCCCCAAGCCCGGAACTGTCGAGGAAAACGACATTGGACAGGTCGAGCACGACCGTGGGCGGGCCATCGCTCGTCACCTCGCGCATGGCATCACGGAACTCTACGGCCACTGCGGCATCGATCCGGCTGTCGCCTACGGAGACGACCCGAATTTCTCCGAAGTCCCTGGTCTCCAGTTTCATGGAAAACTCCTGCATGCGATGATCTTCGGTGAAAGATGAGGCGCAAATGGTTACGATCTGGTAAGCCGCTGGCGGGAATTGCCTTCAATTGAACGGATCGGACATGACCTATGACGAACTGCGCAGCCGAATTCTGGCCCTGACAGCCGGAGAGCGCGATGTGATCGCCCTGATGGCCACCGTGGCCTGCGAAGTGCACCACTTTGATGCGCGGTTTGACTGGACCGGGTTCTATCGTGTCGTCGCGCCCGGCCTTTTGAAGATCGGCCCCTATCAGGGCGGGCATGGGTGCCTCGTGATCCCGTTTGACCGTGGCGTCTGCGGCGCTGCGGCGCGCACCGGTCAGGTGCAACTTGTCGCTGACGTGGACGCCTTTCCCGGCCACATCGCCTGTGCCACGACGACGCGCTCCGAGCTGGTGCTGCCGGTGCGCAACGGGGCGGGCGAGATCATTGGCGTGTTCGACATCGACAGCGACCGCCCCGCCGCCTTCACTCCCGAGGATGCCGAGGCGCTGGGTGCCATTCTCGACGAAGTTTTCGCGACATGCTGAGCGGATCGTGCCTGTTCGGCAAGAGCTCCGGGCTTGTCCGGAGGGGCGCCCGCGCTGCGGATCGGGCCGCATCTTCATCGAGAACAAGAGCGTCAATCAAGAGTTGCGGAAACCAAGTTTCCACAGAGGTATGAGCGATGATCTTCGGCCTTGATCCGGTTGCGGTGGCGGGGTTCGTCGGGGCAGGCGTCGTGCTCAACCTGACACCGGGCGCCGACGTGATGTTCGCCTCGGCCTCGGGGCTGGCGGGCGGGCCTCGGCGCGGCGTTGCGGCGGCGCTGGGTGTGTCGTTGGGCTCGCTCCTGCATGGCGCGCTCGCCGCCTTCGGGCTGGCGGCACTCCTGGCGGCCTGGCCGTCGGCGCTGGCTGTCGTCAAGGCTGTCGGCGCGGGCTACCTGCTCTACCTGGCCAGGAAAACCTGGGGCGCGCCTTCGCTGGCCGAGGGAAAAGGCGCGCGGGGCACCGGGCAGGCGGTCTGGCGCGGGTTTGTCACCAATGCCCTGAACCCGAAGGTAGCGCTGTTCGTGGTTGCCTTCCTGCCGCAATTCACAAGCCCCGAGTCGGGGCCGGTTTCGCTGCAGATCCTGTTGCTCGCCGGGCTTTTCGCGGTTTCGGGCTTCGTGATAACCGGCGCATACGGGGCGATGGCCGGCTGTGCCGCCAAGGCCCTCGGCCGCGCCGGCCGTTGGCTCAACCGGCTTTCCGGGGCGGTCTATGCGGGCCTTGCCCTGCGCATCGTGCTGGACTGACCTTTTTCTTTCTGCCAGAGCCACGCCATGACCAGCGATTACGCTCCACCCGACACGCCGCTCGATCTGGTGCATGAAGACCACGAGCTTCTGGTGTTCGACAAGCCTTCCGGCCTGCTTTCTGTGCCCGGAAAGGGCGCGCATCTGGCCGATTGCCTGCTGTCGCGGGTTCAGGCGGCCTTTCCCGAGGCGTTGCTGGTGCACCGGCTCGACCGCGACACATCGGGGATCATGATCTTTGCCCGCACGCGGCACGCCCAGCGACATCTCGGTCTGCAATTCGAGCGACGGCAGGCGAAGAAGGTTTATGTCGCGCGGGTCTGGGGCGAGATCGAGGAAAAGACCGGAACCGTCGATCTGCCGTTGATCGTCGACTGGCCCAACCGGCCGCTTCAGCATGTCGACTTCGAGACCGGAAAACCGGCGGTGACCGACTGGCGGGTGGTCCGGCGCGAGGGCGGAACGACGCGGGTGCGCCTCTATCCGCAAACCGGTCGCAGCCACCAGCTGCGGGTGCACATGAAGGAGATCGGCCACCCGATACTGGGCGATCCCTTCTATGCCGAGGGTCCGGCGCGAGATTTTCCCCGGCTCATGCTTCATGCCGAAAGCCTGCGCATCCGCCACCCGGACGGCGGCCGCGGAATGACCTTCAGCGCCAAGTGCCCGTTCTAGGGTCAGGGTCGAAGGGCCCTGATTCCGGGCCGTTCGCGTGCGGCGCGCGTGAACACCACGCTCTTTCCGAATCCACGAATCTAGATTCGTGGATTCGGAGCCTGGCCCCTGATCGCTCCACCTCCGGCCGGCTTGACGGATGCGGGACAGATTGGAATGGTCGCTCTCGCCGGGGCCGCGCGTATCCCGGCCTGGTATCAGGAGGTGACATGGACCGTGACATTTTCGGTTTGACGCGGGACGCCTTTCGGGCCTGTGTCGGTGGTGCTGGCGCGTTGGCGCGTCTGACCTTTCTTCCCTATTTCCTCGTGGCAGCGTTCGGTTTCGGCCTGTCGTGGGTTCAGACCGGGCACCTGGTCCGGCAGGTCTCGCCGGATGAACACAGCGCCTCGCTCGTGCTCACCGCCATCCTTACCCTCCTTGTCACCTGGGTTCTGTGGTCGTTCATGGCCATTCTCGTGCATCGCCTGCTGCTGCTGGGCGATACCGTCGCGACCCATGGGATGAAACGCCCGGTGCTCGGCAAATACCTCTGGAAGAGCCTTGCCATCGGGGTTCGGGTGGTGGCGTTCTACGTGGTTGCCGTGATCGTTCCGAGCGTGGTTTTGCTGCCGCGCCTGATGGATAGCCAGCTGACCGCGCCGGGCGAGGCGCCGCCGATGCCGCTCGCCTTCACGGCCGTTCTTTACCTCGTGGTGATGGTCGCGACATGGCTGGGTTTTCGCTGGAGCCTCGTTCTTCCCGCCGCGGCGGTCGAAGACAACGGGCTGACCATCGGCGACAGCTGGCGGGAGACACGCCCATTCCGGCTGGAGATCCTTGTGGCAAGCGCCGTTCTGACCGGCTTGCTGGTCGTCATTGACCTTCTGACCAATCACGTCATTGGCGGGCGCGATCTGGGGGCGCTTGTCAGCACCGTGCTCAACTGGCCGGTCGCGGTGTTCGGCGTGGTGATCCTGACACTTCTTTACAGGACCTGCTCTGGCGGGCGAGACCCGCGTCAGAGGGCTGCGAAGCCATAAAGCGTTTGCGAGGTGACGATGGCGCCGAAGCTGAGCGCTGTCATCACGACAACGAAGCCGAGCGGCAAAAGGCGGCTTGTCCGGGCGAAATGGGAAAGGGTCATGGCGCATGTCCTCGTTGTTTCGAGGATAGAACGCGCGCGGTGCGATGTTCCGTCGCGAAGGGGGCCGGGAAATTCCCGGCCCCCTTGTTTCAGTCGTTCGACCAGCCGCCGATCGACTTGATCTCGAGAAAGTCCTCGATGCCGAAGACGCCGCCCTCGCGGCCGTTGCCCGACTGTTTCATGCCGCCGAACGGGGCGCCGAAACTGCGCGACTTGCCGTTGATCTCGACCATGCCCGAGCGCAGCTTGAGCGCCACCCGGTTGGCGCGCGCGCCGTCCTGGGTCTGAACGTAGTTGGTCAGGCCATAGGGGGTGTCGTTGGCAATCTCGATCGCCTCTTCCTCGGTCTCGAAGGGGATGATCGAGAGCACCGGCCCGAAGATCTCCTCGCGGGCGATGGTCATCTGGTTGTTCACATCGGCAAAGACCGTGGGCTTGACGTAATAGCCGCGGTTGAAGCCCTCGGGCAGGCCCGGGCCGCCGGCGACCAGCCGCGCGCCCTCTTCGATGCCCTTCTGGATCAGGCCCTGGATCTTGTCCCACTGCGCCTTGTTGACGACGGGGCCGATGTGGCGGCCTTCCTCGTGCGGATCGCCGACCTTGACGCTTTCGGCCACCCGTGCCGCCTCTTCGACGGCGGCGTCATAGATCTCGCGCTGCACCAGCATCCGGCTGGGCGCGTTGCAGCTCTGGCCGGTGTTCTGCATCATGTGCAGAACGCCGCGTTTCACGGCCTTCTCGTCGGCATCGGCGAAGAGGATGTTGGCGCCCTTGCCGCCGAGTTCGAGGTGAACGCGCTTGAGCGTGTCGGCGGCGTTCTTCGAGATGGCAATGCCGGCGCGCGTCGAGCCGGTGAAGCTGATCATGTCGACGTCGGGGTGGCCGGTCAGCGCCGTGCCGGCGCCCGCCCCGTTGCCGTTGACAAGGTTGAACACGCCGGGCGGGAAGCCCGCCTCGTGCATGAATTCGGCAAAGAGCAGCGCGTCGAGCGGGCTTTCCTCCGAGGGTTTCAGAACCATCGTGCAGCCGGCGATGGCCGCGGCAACCACCTTAAGGGTGATCTGGTTCATCGGCCAGTTCCACGGCGTGATCAACCCGGCAACGCCAACGGGTTCATAGACGATGCGGTCGTTCGGGGCGCGGTCGGAGAGCGGGCGGATGAACTCGAAATCCCGCGCCGCGGCGATGAATTCCTTGATGTGGTAGCTGCCGGCGCCAACCTGGTTGTTGCGGCTCATGTCGATCGGGGCGCCCATCGCCATGGTCATCGCTTGGGCGAGCTCTTCGGAGCGGGCCTGATAGACCTCGAGCAGCTTCTCGACGAGGGCGAGGCGCTCGGCGGGGGGCGTTGCCATCCAGCCCGGGAAGGCGGCCTTGGCGGCGGCAACGGCCTTGTTCACGTCGGCTTCCGAGGCCAGCGAGATGACCGCCACCGGCTCTTCGGTCGACGGGTCGATCACAGGGTAATCGTTGGGGGTTTCCGGCGAAACCCAGGCGCCGTTGATGTAGAATTCGCGTTTCTCGATCATGTGTTGCTCCCACGAGATTTGGGCGCCACTTTCTCACCCGTCCGGGCGCTGTGCAAGGGCGCAATGCACCCATTTGATCAAATTACACGGTCGGCTGTTTTTGGCGCGCATTGTCGCAGGAGGTTGCCTTTTCGGGATGTTAGAATAATTCTAACTTATTGAAGCCAGACACAGGAACAGGAGCAAGACATGAGCCTGCGTATCAACGAGACGGTTCCGAATTTCCACGCGGTCACCGATCAGGGCGAAATCGACTTCCACGATTTCATCGG
>RFKM01000047.1 GCA_003694465.1 Alphaproteobacteria bacterium | reverse complement strand
GCAGGAAAGGCCGGCCTGATGCACCTTCTCGCCGCCACACCGGGGCAAATCGACGATGGCACCGAGGCCGTCGATCTGGCCCAGACCCCGGCCGATGTCGTCTTCATTTCGGCGGCCGATACCGAACTCGCCGCTCTTTCGGAAGCCCGGGCAGCGATGGACAACCCGCCCAGCCTCCGGCTTGCCAACCTCACCCACCTCGCGCACCCGATGTCGGTCGACCTGCACATCGAGCAATGTGCCGTGAAATCCCGCCTCGTCATCGCCCGCGTGCTGGGCGGGCTGGGTTACTGGCGCTACGGGGCCGAGCAATATGCCGCCCACCTGCATGCCGCCGGCGTGCCGCTGGCGCTGCTGCCCGGCGACGACAAGCCCGACCCCGACCTGCGCCGCCTCTCCACCGTATCCGACGACGACTACGATGCGCTCTGGGCCTATTTCGTCGAAGGCGGGCCCGAGAACGCCACCGCCGCCCTCGCCTATGCCCGGGCCATGCTCGACGGCGGCGAGAAGCCCGCGCCGGCCCGCCCGCTCCTGCGCGCCGGGCTCTACTGGCCCGGGGCCGGGGTGGCCGACCTCGCCACGGTCCGCGAAAGCTGGACACCCGGCGCGCCGGTGGTGCCCATCGTCTTTTACCGGGCGCTGGTGCAGGGCGCGGGGCTCGCCCCCATCGCCCGCCTTGTCGAAGCCCTTGCCGACCGCGGGCTGAACCCGCTGCCGGTCTTCGTCGCCTCGCTGAAAGACCCGGTTTCGGCAGCCACCCTCGCCCGGCTCTTCACCGATGCACCGCCGAGCGTCATTCTCAATGCCACGTCCTTCGCCGTCGGCTCGCCCCATGCCGGCGACGCGGCCGGGGCCAACCCCCTGACCGCCCCCGAGGCCAATTCCGCCCCGGTCTTGCAGGTGGTCCTTTCGGCCGGGTCGGAAGCCGCGTGGGAGGCGGGCCTCACCGGCCTTTCGGCGCGCGACATCGCCATGAACGTCGCCCTGCCCGAGGTCGACGGGCGGGTGCTTTCGCGCGCGGTCTCGTTCAAGGGCGAGGCCTACCGGGACGAGGCCACCCAATGCTCGATCGCCACCTATCGACCCCGCGACGACCGGGTGGCCTTCGTGGCCGATCTTGCGGCGAACTGGGCCCGGCTGCGCCACACCCCCGCCGCCGAACGCCGCATCGCGCTGGTTCTGGCGAATTACCCCAACAAGGACGGGCGCCTTGCCAATGGCGTCGGCCTCGACACGCCCGCGGCCACCGTGCACGCCCTGCACCTTCTGGCCGGAGCCGGCTACCGGGTCGTCAATCCGCCGGCAGACAGCGATGCTCTCATGCAGGCGATCCTCGCCGGCCCGACGAACTGGCTCGCCGACCGGGCGCGGCGCGGCGGCGGCGTGGCGCTTTCGATGGCCGATTACCAGCTGTTCTTCGGCCAGCTTCCCGACGCCGTGCGCAAGGCGATCATCGAACGCTGGGGCCCGCCCGAGGCCGACCCGTTCTACGAGCCCGGCGAAGTCGATTGCGGGCGCTTCAAGCTTTCGGTGCTCGACTTCGGCAATGTCGTCGTCGGGGTGCAGCCGGCGCGCGGCTACAACATCGACCCGACCGACACCTACCATTCGCCCGACCTCGTTCCGCCCCACAACTACCTCGCCTTCTACGCCTGGCTGCGGAACGTTCACGGTGCGCAGGCGATCGTCCACATGGGCAAGCATGGCAATCTCGAATGGCTGCCGGGCAAGGCGGTTGCGCTCTCCGAGACCTGCCTTCCCGAGGCGGTTCTCGGGCCGCTGCCGCATGTCTATCCGTTCATCGTCAACGATCCCGGCGAGGGCACCCAGGCCAAACGCCGGGCGCAGGCGGTGATCGTCGATCATCTCACCCCGCCGCTGACGCGGGCCGAAACCTATGGCCCGCTGCGCGATCTCGAGGCGCTGGTGGATGAGTATTACGAGGCGGCCGGGGTCGATCCGCGCCGGGTCGCGCGACTGCGCGACGAGATTCTCAGCCTGAGCGCGGCGACCGGACTTGCCGAAGACGTCGGTCTGTCCGGGCAGGACACCGAGACCGACCTTGCCCGCCTCGACGCCTATCTGTGCGAGCTGAAGGAAGCGCAGATCCGCGACGGCCTGCATGTCTTCGGCCAATCGCCAGAAGGCCGGCAGGCGCGCGACCTCGTGCAGGCGCTGGTGCGCGTGGCGCGCGGTCAGGGCAAGGGGGGCGATGCTTCGCTCATCCGCGCCCTTGCCGAGGATTTCGGCCTCGGGTTCGACCCGCTCGACTGCGACTTTGCCGCGCCGTGGGAAGGCCCGCGCCCCGCCACGCTCGAAGCGCCGGGGGTCTGGCGCAGCGCCGGTGACACCGTGGAGCGGCTGGAACTTTTCGCTGCCCGGCTCATCGATGGCGAAGCCACGCCGCCCGGCCCGGCCAGCCGCGCGGTGATGGACGAGATCGAGCGCCATGTCCGCCCCGCCGTTACCGCCTGCGGCCCGGCCGAAGGCGCGGGGCTGCTCACCGCGCTCGACGGCCGCTTCCTCGCCCCCGCCCCCTCGGGCGCGCCGACGCGCGGGCGCCTCGATACCCTGCCCACGGGGCGCAATTTCTATTCGGTCGATACCCGCGCCGTGCCGACGCCAACCGCCTGGGCGCTGGGGTGGAAATCGGCCAGCCTGCTGATCGAAAAGCATCTTCAGGCCGAGGGCGACTGGCCACGCGCCATGCTGGTCACGGCATGGGGCACCGCCAACATGCGCACCGGCGGCGACGACATCGCGCAGGCCCTCGCCCTGATGGGGGTGAAGCCGACGTGGGACAGCGCCAACCGCCGGGTGACCGGCTTCGAGATCATCCCGGCGACGGCCCTCGGACGCCCGCGCGTCGATGTGACCTTGCGCATCTCCGGCTTCTTCCGCGATGCCTTCCCCGGCCTGATCGCGCTGTTCGACAGCGCCGCCCGCGCGGTTCAGGCGCTCGATGAGCCCGACGAGGTGAACCCGGCCGCTGCCCGGGCCCGGGCCGGAGCGGGGGCGGCGCGGGTCTATGGCGCCAAGCCGGGCGCCTATGGCGCCGGCCTTCAGGCGCTGATCGACGAGCGGATCTGGTCGGACAAGGCCGATTTCGCCGAAGCCTATCTCGAATGGGGCGGTTATGCCTATGGTTCAGGCGGCGAAGGCCGACGCGACCGGGAGGGGCTCGAGGCGCGGCTCTCCGAGGTCGAGGCCATCGTCCAGAACCAGGACAACCGCGAACACGACCTGCTCGACAGCGACGATTACTACCAGTTCGAGGGCGGCGCGGCGGCGGCGGTCGCCACGCTTCAGGGGCGCGCGCGACCGGTCTATCACAACGATCATTCCCGCCCCGAGCGCCCGGTGATCCGCACCCTCGAAGACGAGATCGGCCGGGTGGTGCGCGCCCGGGTGGTGAACCCGAAATGGATCGAGGGCGTCAAGCGCCACGGTTACAAGGGCGCCTTCGAGATTGCCGCGACGGTCGATTATCTCTTTGCCTTCGCCGCCACCACCGGGGCCGTCCGCAACCACCATTTCGACATGGTCCACGCCGCCTTTCTCGAAGACGACGACACCCGCGCGTTCATCGCCGAGCACAATGCCCCGGCCCTCGCCGAAATCGCCCGTCGCCTGCAGGAGGCGATCGAGCGCGGCCTGTGGGTACCGCGCTCGAATTCGGCCCGCGCCCTGCTCGAACAGCTGGCAGCGGGCTAGCGAACGCGGCAGGCTCAAACCATGCGGATCACGTC
>RFKM01000368.1 GCA_003694465.1 Alphaproteobacteria bacterium | reverse complement strand
TCCCGGGGGAGTCGCGCCCCGCGCGACGGGGGCAGCGCCCCCGCTACCCGGGCCCCCGCCCGCCTACAGCCGGTAGATGCGCGCGAATTTCTCCTCGAGATAGTCCAGCAGCGGGCCGACGCCGGGCGCCGCGCCCGTGGCCCGCTCGATCAGCACCGCCGGCTCGTAAAGCCCGCCGTGGCGCTGCACCCGCTCGGCCAGCCAGCCGAGGGCCGGGGCGGTGTCGCCGGCGGCAAGGGCGGCATCGAGCTCGGGCAGGTCGTCGCGCATCGCCCGATAAAGGCAGCCGGCATAGACATTGCCCAGCGTGTAGGTGGGGAAATAGCCGAACAGCCCCACCGACCAGTGCACGTCCTGAAGGCAGCCGTTCGACGCCCGGTCGACCCGGACCCCGAAATCGGCCTCGAAGCGCGCGTTCCATGCCTCTTCGAGGTCTTTCGCCGCCAGCGTGCCGGCGATCATCTCGCGCTCGAGATCGAAGCGCATCAGCACATGCAGGTTGTATTGCACCTCGTCCGCCTCGGTGCGGATGAACCCGGGGTAAACGCGGTTCACCGCCCCGAAGAAGGCCTCGGCATCCTCGCCCGTCGAGAGCGGCCCGAAGGCGCGGGCCATCTCGCCCATGAGCCAGCCGGTGAAGGGGCGCGAGCGGGCGAGCTGGTTTTCGAAGATCCGGCTCTGGCTCTCGTGCACCCCCATCGAAACCCCCTGCCCCAGCGGCGTGAGCAGGAAGGCGCGGTCGATCTTCTGCTCGTAAACCGCGTGGCCGGTTTCGTGAATGGTCGAATAGACTGCCCCGAAGGGGTCGTCCGGGTCGGTGCGGGTGGTGATGCGCACGTCGAGCCCCGAGCCCGACGAGAACGGATGCACCGCCCGGTCGATGCGCCCGTGGGCGAGATCGTAGCCGAAGCGCTCGGCAAGGCGCGCGGTCAGCGCCAACTGCGCCGCCTCGTCGAAACGCCCGGTGAGCGGGGCCGGCTGATGCGCCGCGCCCAGCACCCGGTCGCGCAGGGCCACGAGGCGCGGGCGCAGGGAAGCGAACATCTCCGCCAGCCCCGCCCCCGTCGCCCCGGGCTCGTAATCGTCGAGCAGCGCGTCATAGGGATCGCCCCCGAAGGCGCCGCCTGCGCAGAGCGCCGCCGCCTCTTCGCGCTTGAGCTCCACGATGCGCGCCAGCACCGGCGCGAAGGCAGCGAAATCGTCGCCCGCGCGGGCCTCGGCCCAGAGCACCTGCGCCTCGGAGGTGACGCGGGCGATCTCGCCGGCGAGCCGCGCCGGCACGCGCGTCGCCCGTTCGTAGCGGCGGCGGATGTGGCGCAGGTTGGCCCGCCCGACGGCATCGAGCGCCCCCTCGTCGATGCGCGAGAGCCAGGCGCCGATGCGCGGGTCGGTGCGCCGGGCGTGCAGCACCTGCTCCATCGCCTCGGCCTCCTCGGCGCGCTGGGGCGCGGCGGCGCGGGGCATCACCGTTTCCTGGTCCCAGCCGAGGCGCCCGGCGACCTGCGCGAGGGCGCAGGTGGTGCGCTCGAACTCCATCAATTCGCGATAGGCGGTCATGCGGCACTCCCCCGGATCGAACCCGCCCGCGGATGGCCGGCGAGGAACCGCGCCCTCAGGATCAGCACCCAGGTCACGATCGCGCCGATCTGGTGAACGAGGGCGATGTGCATCTCGGCGCCGTTCATCACCGTGGCGATGCCGAGCGTCATCTGCACGAGGATCATCCCCACGGCGGCGGCAAAGGCCGCCCGGGTGCTGGCCACCGCCGCGCGGCGCGAGCGCCAGAAGACGAAGAGCGCGAAGAGCACCAGCGCATAGGCCACCATCCGGTGCACGAACTGCACGAGGCCCGGATCCTCGAAGAAGTTGCGCCACAGCGGCGTCAGCGAGAACGGATCGGGCGGCAGGAACTGCCCGGCCATCCACGGCCAGTCGGTAAAGCCCCGGCCGGCGTCGATCCCGGCCACCAGCGCCCCGAGGAGGATCTGCACGAAGGCAAGCGCCGCGAGGGCACTTGCCAGCCCGACGAGGCGCGGCTCGCGCAGGCGGCGGGCCTGAAGCAGCTCGGCGGGGTTCCGGCCGAGGGCGAAGACGGCATCGGCGATCAGCCCGAAGATCACGAAGGCAAGGCCGAGGTGGGTGGCCAGCCGGTAGGAGGCGACATCGGTCATCTCGCCGGTGAGGCCCGAAGCGACCATCCACCAGCCCACCACCCCCTGCAGGCCGATCAGCCCGCCGATGGCGAGGATCCGGCGCATCCAGCCGGCGGGGATGCGCCCGGTGAGCCAGAAGAACAGGAAGCCGAAGATCCAGACCAGCCCGATCACCCGTCCGAGAAGGCGATGGCTCCATTCCCACCAGAAGATGCCCTTGAACTCTTCCAGCGTCATCGTGCTGTTGACGAGGCGGAACTCGGGCGATTGCTGGTATTTCGCAAAGGCTTCGGCCCAGTCGGCCGCCGAGAGCGGCGGCAGCGTGCCCATCACGAGGTTCCATTCGGTGATCGACAGGCCGGAATCGGTCAGCCGGGTGAGCCCGCCGACCACGATCATCAGCGCCACGAGGGCAAAGAGCACCATCAGCCACAGGCGCACCGCGCCGCGCCCGCGCCCGGTGCCCCGGTCGATCATGCCGGCGGCGGTGGCCTTGCGCGCCGCGGGTGCCGGCTCTTCCACCTCCTCGAAGATGTTGCGTCGCTGCGCCATGGGGCCCTCTTTCGTTGTCCGCTTGCGCGGCGATGTTTACGGATGCCGGCGGGAATGAAAAGGCCCGACTCGCCCGTGGCCGGCCGCGACCGGGGGTTTCGCACCCCCGGACCCCCGCGGGATATTTGCCGAAAGGTGAAAG
>RFKM01000046.1 GCA_003694465.1 Alphaproteobacteria bacterium | reverse complement strand
GTGCTTGACGGTCGAAACCGTCAGCCCGCGCGCCCGGATCTCGGCCACGAGCCGCTCCACGAGGCTCGTCTTGCCGGAATTTTTCCAGCCGATGATGCCAAAGACCTTCATGCCTTCATCCCTGCCATGATCTCTTCCGCCCGAGCCAGATCTTCAGGCGTGTTGATGTTGAAGAAAGGGTCGGGTTTGCCCTCGGGAAACGGCACCCGCGCCGCCCCTTGCAGGAGCGCCCATTCCCCGACTCGGCGCGCGCCGCCCTCGATTGCCGCGCGCAGGTCGTCTCGCAGCGCGACCGGCCAGAGCCCGAAGGTGGGTTGCAGCCCTTCCCGCGTGGCCGCCAGCGCGAACGAGCCCGGGCCGGCGCCGGCGATCAGGCGGGCGGCGAGATCGTGGGGGAAAAAGGGGCTGTCGGCCGCGGCGGTGACAATGGCACGCGCCCCGAGAGACGCCGCCCAGTCGAGCCCGGCGAGGATTCCGGCAAGCGGGCCGGGCTGACCCGGGATCGGGTCGGAAAGAACCGGCAGGCCGAAACCCGAGAAGCGCTCGGGCGCGCCATTGGCATTGAGAGCAAGGCGCGAGACCTGCGGGGCAAGGCGCGCGATGACATGGGCGAGGATCGGCGCGCCGGCAAGTTCGAGCAGGCCCTTGTCGCCGCCGCCCATGCGCCGCGCCCGGCCGCCGGCCAGAATCACCCCGACATGAAGCGGCTCTTCCGAAGAACGGGTGGATTGCATCTGCCTGAATTTCCCCCTAGGCGTGGCGGCACTCTAAGGTTCGACAAGATGCGCGCCAACCCGAAATCCATCGCCCTCAGGGGCATGATCGACTCCGCCCCCTTCCTGCTGGTGGTGGTGCCGTTCGGCTTTCTTTTCGGCGTGGTCGCCGCGGAGGCCGGGCTCGACCTCGTCGAGACCATGGCGATGACCATTCTGGTGATCGCCGGCGCCGCGCAATTCACTGCGCTGCAGCAGATGATCGCCGACGCGCCGGTGTTCATGGTCATCATCACCGCGCTGGCGGTGAACCTGCGGATGGCGATGTATTCGGCCTCGCTCACACCCTGGATCGGGAAGGCGCCGCTGTGGCAACGGGCACTGGCGGCCTACATGATGGTCGATCAGGCCTATCTGCTCTCGCACATGAAATACGAGGCTGAGCCGGAGCTGAGAGTGGCCGAGCGGGTGCGCTATTACTTCGGCACGCTGATCCTGATCGCGCCGCTGTGGTATGCGGCGGGGCTCGCCGGGGCGCTGGTCGGCAAGACGGTGCCCGACGCCTGGGCGCTCGATTTCGCCATGCCGATCACCTTTCTTGCCATGCTCGCGCCGATGGTGCGCACGCTGGCGCACCTTGCCGCGGCGATGACTTCGGTCGTCGTGGCGCTGCTCCTTTCGGGCCTGCCCTTCGGCTCGGGCCTGCTGGTGGCGGCGGGGGCGGCAATGGCGGTGGGAGCCGGTGTCGAAGTGCTGATGGAACGGCGCCAATGAGTTATTCGACCGCCGAAATCTGGACGATCATCCTCGGCCTCGCCGCCGGCACCTTTCTCGTGCGCTTCTCGTTCCTCGGGATCGTCGGAGACCGGCTGCTGCCGGGCTGGCTGCTCAGGCTGCTGCGCTACACGCCGGTCGCGGTGCTGCCGGGGCTGGTGGCGCCGCTGGTGCTCTGGCCGGAGGCGACCGGCGGCCAGCCCGACCCTGCGCGCCTGATGGCGGCGCTGGCGACGGTGGCCGTCGGATTTGTCACCCGCAACACCCTCGCCGGGATCGTTGCCGGGGCGGTGACGCTGTTCGGGATGCTCTGGCTTCTGGGCTGACCGGGCTCAGCGGATGATGTAGCTGACCACCCGGACGAAGGCGTGCGGAATGTCGTCGAAGGTATAGCCGCCGGGCTTCTGGGCCAGGGCGAGGGCCACGAGACCGCCGCCGATGAGCAGCATGATCGCCGCCCCCCGGGGCGCGCGCCGGTCTGCATAGGCCGAGACGATGGCCGGTATCGTGAAACCGAGAATGATCAGCCCGATGACCAGATAGATATCATATTGCATCCGCCCCTCCCGACTGGCCCGCCGGATAGACGGCTGCCCGAGTCGATTATTCAGGGTCGGTGGCGAAAATCAACCTTTCCGCGCAGGGCGCCACCCGCAGGATGTTGGTCGTGCCGGGCACGTTGAAGGGCACGCCGGCGGTGACGACGATCTGGTCATCCTCGCCTGCAATGCCGGTGGCCCGCACCGCGCGAGCGGCCGCCACCACCGCCATCTTGAAGCGATCGACCTTTTCGTTCGTCAGGTGGCAGGAGATGCCCCACCACAGGCACAGACGCCGGGCGGTGGCCTCGAGCGGGGTGAGCGCGAGGATCGGCACCCGCGGGCGTTCGCGGGAGGTGAGCGCCGCGGTGGCGCCGGACTGGGTGAAGCAGCAGATGGCCCGGATGTCGGTGGCCTCGGCAATCTCGCGCGCGGCGGACACGATGCCGTCGGCCACGGTCTCGCGGGCGATGACGCGGCTGGCCTCGATGTCGCGCCGGTAGGTCGGATCGTTCTCGACCTCGATGGCGACGGCATCCATCGTCTTGACCGCTTCGCAGGGATACTTGCCGGCAGCGGACTCCGCCGAAAGCATCACCGCATCGGTGCCCTCGTAGATGGCCGCAGCCACGTCCGAGACCTCGGCGCGGGTCGGCACCGGGCTTTCGATCATGCTCTCGAGCATCTGCGTGGCAACGATCACCGGCTTGCCGGCCGAGCGGCAGGCGCGCACGAGGCGCTTCTGGATCGGCGGCACGTTCTGCACCGGCATCTCGACCCCGAGATCGCCGCGGGCGATCATGATCCCGTCGGAGGCGTCGAGGATCGCGTCGAAATCCTTCACCGCTGCCGGCTTCTCGAT
>RFKM01000367.1 GCA_003694465.1 Alphaproteobacteria bacterium | reverse complement strand
CGGCCTCGGCAAGGTTGGCCGGGCTGCGCCCGCCCGGCAGCAGAAGCGCGGCATAATCGACCATCGGGCGCGGCTTGGCCGAGGGGATCTTTTCGCGGTCGTGCAGGAAGTAGAGGCGCACCGTGTCGCCATCGACAATCGGGCCGGTCATCTGGCCGGGGCGCAGACGGCGCACCGGGCCGATGGCGGAGGCGGGCAGCGTGGCCGGGTCGAGCCATTTGAGCTTGCCGCCCTTGTTGCGCGAGGGGCCGGTCGAGAAGCGCATCGCCGCCTCGGCAAAACCCTTCTCGTCAAGCCCGGCAAGGCGTTTTGCGCGGGCCAGCGAGGCCTTGCGGCTGGCCGGGTCGGCCCCGGGCAGGACGATTTCCGAAAGAAGCACCCGCTCGCCCGGGGTCGGCGTCGCCTCGGCCATGGCGGCGTCGATCTCTGCATCGGAGAGCGAAACCTTGGGCAGCAGCTCCTGGCGGACGTATTCGCGCCAGGCGATGCCGGCGCGGACGAAATCGCGGAAGGTTTCCGCCGCGATCCCGGCCTGTCCGAGCAGCTGGATGAACTGCTCGGCGGTGAGCTTGCCGCGGGCGGCGAATTCTTCCATCCCCGCCTTCAGCGCCGCCTCGTCAACCGTCACCCCGGCCTGATCGGCAAGGCGCAGTTGCAGGGTTTCGTTGATCAGCTGGTCGCGGGCGAGGGCGCGCACGTCGCCGGGGGCGCGCAGGGCGGTCAGGAAGGCGACGCGCTGGTTGATCTCGTATTTGGTGACGACATCGTTGTCGATGCGGATGGCCGGGCTGAAGGTGCCCTGTGCCGCGGCGGGCAGGGGCGCGAGGGCCGGGGCGAGCAGCGCCAGCCCCGCCAGCGCGGCAAGGCCCGCGGCCCGCCATTTCCGCATCATTCCGAGAATCGGTCTGCCTGCCGCCGTCATCCGCATCGTCGCCCCACTTCGATTTGCCGTCTTCGGTTGCCCGTCTGAGAATTGCCGGCCGCCGCCGGGCCGGGGCCGGGCCCCGACATGCGCCACATTAAAGGAGGATCGGCGATGGTGCGAGGGTAAATCGCGCCTCGCGGCGCGCCGGCGGGCAGATCTGGTGGCGCGCCCCGGCCAAGGGGGCCGATCTTGCCCCTCGGTGGCATCGGCGCGCGCCGTCAGCCCGCCGCCCGGCCCTCGATCCAGCCGCCGCCGAAGACGCGGCTGCCCTCGGCGGCATAGAAGACGCAGGCCTGCCCCGGGCTCACGCCCTCTTCCGGCGACAGCAGTTCCACCTCGGCGCGCGTCGGCGAAAGCGGGCGCACGATCGCCGGCCGCGGCGGGCGCGTCGAGCGGACCTTGACCGAAAGGTGCCATTCCGGGCGGGCGGTGAAGGCCTCGTCGCCCAGCCAGTTGATCTCGCCCACCGGCACGAAGCGCGTGGCGAGCATTTCCTTCGGCCCGACGATCACCTGCCGGGTCTCCACGTCGAGCCGCACCACGTAGAGCGGCTCGCTCAGCCCGCCGATGCCAAGGCCCCGGCGCTGGCCGATGGTGTAGTGGATCACTCCCTCGTGGCGGCCGAGCACCCGGCCGTCGGCATGGACGATCTCGCCCGGCTCGGCGGCCCCGGGGCGCAGCTTCTCGATCACCGAGGCATAATTGCCCTCGGGCACGAAGCAGATGTCCTGGCTGTCGGGCTTGTCGGCCACCTCGAGGCCGAAGCGGCGGGCCAGCGCCCGGGTTTCGTCCTTGGTCTTGAGATGCCCGAGCGGGAAGCGCAGGAAGTCGAGCTGCTCCGGCGTCGTCGAGAACAGGAAATACGACTGGTCGCGGGCCGGGTCGGCGGCGCGGTGCAGCTCCGGCCCGTTCGGCCCGACGAATCGCTGGATGTAATGGCCCGTGGCCATGCAGTCGGCATCGAGATCGCGGGCGGTTTCGAGCAGGTCGCGGAACTTCACGCGCTCGTTGCAGCGGATGCAGGGCACGGGCGTCGCCCCGGCAAGGTAGCTGTCGGCGAAATCCTCGATCACCGCGTCGCGGAAGATGTTTTCGTAATCGAGCACGTAATGCGGAAAGCCCATTGCCTCGGCCACCCGGCGGGCGTCGTGAATGTCGACCCCGGCGCAGCAGGCGTTCTTCTTCGCCAGCGCCGCGCCGTGGTCGTAGAGCTGGAGCGTGACGCCGATCACGTCATAGCCCTCGTCCTTGAGCAGCGCCGCCACCACCGAGGAATCGACCCCGCCCGACATCGCCACCACCACCCGCGTCTCGGACGGGGGTTTCGGCAGGCCGAGGGAATTGAGCGCGGTGGCAGAAGGTGCGGGCATGGCTTGGGTCCGGGGCTGGAAAGACCACAACATATGAAAATTTGAGCTAACGGCAAGGGCCGGTTTCACCTGTCGTTAAACCCCGGCGGGCATGGTGTCGCCATCACCGATTGGCACCAACGAGTCCACGCAAGGAAGACGATGTATCTCAAGAAGATTGATGGCCCCAGAACCGTTCGCCTGCCCGACGGCAGCCACATGTCGCGCGCCGACCTGCCGCCGGTCGATACCCGCCGCTGGGTAGCCAGCCGAAAGGCCCGGGTGGTGCGCGCGGTCATCCACGGGCTGATCACCGAAGAGGAGGCGCTCGAGATGTATGCGCTCTCCAAGGAAGAGCTCGACAGCTGGCGCAAGGCGGTCGAGACCCATGGCGAGGCGGCGCTGAAGGCGACGGCGCTGCAGAACTATCGGTCATGAGGCTGGACAACCGGAGGGTGTATTCGCTAAAAGTTCCTCAAGGGTAACGTGCTGTTAACCATTTGCGCCCATTGTCGGGGAGAACGAACGGCAAACGCGGAGACAGAGTGATGCGAATCCTCCTCGTGGAAGACGACCCGACAACCGCCCGTGCGGTGGAACTGATGCTCAACCACGCCAATTTCAACGTCTACACGACGGATCTCGGCGAGGAGGGGATCGACCTGGCGAAACTCTACGATTATGACCTGATCCTGCTTGATCTCGGCCTGCCCGACATGAACGGGCTCGACGTCCTGCGCCAGCTGCGCAGCGCCCGGGTCGACACGCCGATCCTGATCCTGACGGGCTCGGACGATACCGAAGACAAGCTCAAGGGCTTCGGCTTCGGCGCCGACGATTACATGACCAAGCCGTTCCTGCGCGAAGAGCTCGTGGCGCGGATCCACGCGATCATCCGCCGCTCGAAGGGCCACGCCCAGTCGGTGATCAAGACCGGGCGCATCGCGGTGAACGTCGATGCCAAGACAGTCGAGGTCGACGGCCAGCAGGTGCACCTGACGGGCAAGGAATACCAGATGCTCGAGCTGCTCAGCCTGCGCAAGGGCACGACGCTGACCAAGGAAATGTTCCTCAACCACCTTTACGGCGGGATGGACGAGCCGGAGCTGAAGATCATCGACGTCTTCATCTGCAAGCTGCGCAAGAAGCTGGCCCAGGCCACCGGCGGCGAGAACTACATCGAAACCGTCTGGGGCCGCGGCTACGTGCTGCGCGATCCGGCCCCCGACGCGCTCGACGGGCCGATGGCGATGGGCGCCTGAGCATCGGTGCCTGAGGGCGCCGGCCGCCGCCGGCGCTCAGCATCTTGTGGACGAAAGGAAAGGCTACCCAAAACCGGGGCAACCCCCTATAGTGCCTGTGGATAAGTGGGCAAAGACCCACCACAAGGGGTAACAGGCAAGAGAAGGGGGCCGGCATGCGATGCCCGTTTTGCGGAAATCTCGATACACAGGTCAAGGATTCCAGACCGGCGGAAGACCATTCGGCGATCCGCCGGCGCCGGTTCTGCCCGGCCTGCGGCGGACGGTTCACAACCTATGAGCGCGTCCAGCTGCGCGACCTCGTGGTTATCAAGTCGAACGGGCGGCGCGAGGATTTCGACCGTGACAAGCTCGAACGTTCGATCCGCATTGCCCTGCAAAAGCGCCCGATCGAGCCGGACCGCATCGACCAGATGATTTCCGGCATCGTCCGCCGGCTCGAATCGCTGGGTGAAACCGACATCGCGTCCCACAAGATCGGCGAAATCGTGATGGAGACCCTGGCCCGGATCGACACTGTCGCCTACGTCAGGTTTGCCAGCGTTTACAAGAACTTCCAGGCTGCCGACGATTTCGACAAGTTCGTCAGCCAGCTGCGCCCCCTCAGCGGGCCGGACGAGGCGTGAACGACCACCGCTTCATGGCGCTGGCGCTGTCGCTCGGTCGCCGGGGCCTCGGCAATACCTGGCCCAATCCGGCGGTCGGCTGCGTGCTCGTGCGCGCGGGGCGAATCGTCGGGCGCGGCTGGACCCAGCCGGGCGGGCGACCGCATGCCGAGGTGCGCGCCCTCGCCGAAGCCGGCGAGAAGGCGCGCGGCGCCACGGCCTAT